>NZ_JACCSO010000734.1 GCF_013812955.1 Nannocystis sp.
GTCGTCCTCGACTTCGGCCTGCGCTACCCCAACATCCACGACCCGCAGAACGACATCAGCGCCGCCTTCAAGGTCGTCGGCTACCCGACCAGCTTCCTGATCGATCGCGGGGGCGCCGTGGTGTGGCGCAAGGACGGCATGCTCGAGCCCGGCGATCCCGAGCTCGCGCGCCAGCTCGACCTCGCCCTCGCCGCACCGCAGGCCGACTGACGGCTGGTTTCACCGCGGAGCCACGGCCCGCGGACCCGCACGCTGCGCCCGCATCTCGGCCAGCGCCGCGACCATCTCCGCCTGCACTCGCCCCGCCAGCGCCTGCGCGTCGCCGCCGACGCAATCCGGATGCACCGGCTCGAGCACCCGCACGCGGATGTCGAGCACCCCGTCTTGTTGAAACACCCAGGTCCCCTGCGGCAGCGCGTGCAGGGTCCCGTCGATCACGATCGGCACCACCGGCACGCCGGCCGCCGCCGCGATAGCGAACGCCCCGCGCCGAAACCCGTGGATCTCCCCATCCTTCGAGCGTGTGCCCTCCGGGAACAGCAGCACCGAGGACCCGCGCTGCAGGTGCCGCAGGCAGTTGTCGAGCATGCGCCGGCGACTGGCCGCATCGCCGCGCCGGATCGCCACGTAGTCGGCCATCCACATCATCCAGCCGAGGAACGGCACCCAGAACACCGAGTCCTTGGCGACCCACTTGAATTGCTTGCGCAGCTGGTAGAGCACGAAGATGTCGCCGAAGGACTGGTGGTTGGCGACCATCACGTACGCTCGCTCGTCGCTGATGCGCTCGCGACCCTCGACGTGGATCCGCCAGTACGGCGACAGCGCGACGTAGTGGTTGGCCCACACCCACGCGTAGCGGTGCGAGAAGCGGCGGCGGCGGTCGAAGGGCAGCAGCAGCAGCCACACCGGCACCACCGCGCACCAGAACACCATCAGGCTCACAGCCAGGTACAGCCAGAACAGCGCGGACAGCGGGGCCTTCACCGGCCCGGCAGCCTGCCAAAGCCGGGCAGCCTTGTCGAGATCGCGCGGCCCGCCCCGGCTTGCTAGCATCTCCCGAATGCCGCGTTCGCTGCTGGTCCTCTGCGCCGCCCTGCTCGCTTGCTCCGCCGAGCCGGCCGCACCTCCATCTTCGGCCGCGACTTCGCCTGCGCCCCCGGTCGTGGCCCCGGAGCAGCGCTCCTCGCCGCCGCCGCGGCTGGTGCCCGCGCCGCGTGGTGGACGCGTCGCCGAGGTCGTCGAGGCCGAGCGCGGGAGCGGCGGCCCGCTCGTCGTGTATGTCGGCGCCAGCTGGTGCGAGCCGTGCGTGGCGTTCCACGACGCCCTGCTCGCCGGCCAGTTCGACGAGGACCTCGCGGATGTGCGCTTCCTCGAGTTCGACCTCGACCGCGATCGGGCCCGTCTCGCCGCCGATGGTTACAGCGGGCGCTACGTCCCGCTCTTCGCCCTTCCGGGCGCGGATGGCCGGGCCAGCGGCGCCCAGATCGAGGGCGGCACCAAGGGTCCCGGCGCCGCCCGGCAGCTGGTCCAGCGCCTGCGTCCGCTGCTCGCCGCTGCAGCCGCCGGGGGTTGACCGGTACTGCGGCGGCTCGATCGTCGCCGTCATGCGCTCGTGACTTTCACCACCGGTCTCGCCGGGGATGGCCCATCGACCATCGGCCAGGACCGGCGCACGACCCATGCACGGCCTCCGCGACGTCATTTTGTATTTTCAAATACAAATATTTCAGTCGCCGGACGTAACGATGGTCCGAACGTTGTGTCAGGTGCCCTTGGCCCCCGGCTTACCGCGCGAAAATCAGGGTTGTCCTCGCGGGCCACTTCGGTACCGTGATGACATGACGTCTCCCTTCTTCAATACCGCCGTTTGCGGGGTCCTGGTCATGCTTGCAAACGGCGGGTGCACGAAGGATACCGGGTCCGGATCCGGCGAAACCAGCGGTGGTCCGGGGATCGGCGGCAGCCTGACCCTCGATTCCGTCGGCACCATCGAGGACGGGACCAGCAGCAGCGTCGTCACCGAGGCGGCCGACAGCAGCAGCGCCGGCAGCGTGGGCGGCTCGAGCAGCGGCGGCGGCCCGGGGGGTGATGAATCTCCCAAGTTCGACGTCGGCGAGGCCCCTGACATCGGCGGGGCCGACTCCGGCGTGATCGACTGCAAGGCCGACCCGAACAACCCCGAGTGCATGTGCACCATTCCGGACCACGTCCCCTGCGACAACGGCGTCAACGACCCGTTCCAGGCGATGGGCCTGAACTGTGCGGGCGAGCTGCAGGTCCAGGCCCAGGCCAACGGCGACGCCGGGGCGATCGGCGTGCGCAGCACCTTCGGCCAGGCCGGCATCTTCAACGCCCGCGAGGGCTCGCAGTACGCGGTGATCGGCAGCGGTCTGGTCGCCGACCTCAACAAGGCCACGCCGATCAACGACTTCGACCTCGGCCCCACCCACTGCAACGACGAGCTCGGCGGCTCCCCGGACCCTGGCGCAAACCTCCCCGCCCCGATCAAGATCAACCCGGCCGGCGGCGACTGCACCCAGGGCGCGGGCATCGGCACCGGCGACTGTTCGGCCACGATCAAGGGCCAGTTCGACCAGGGCGGCGCCGCCTTCGACTACACCGAGCTGCGCTTCACCCTCGAGGTCCCGCCCGACGTCACCTCGTTCAGCTACGACTTCGCGTTCTTCTCGACCGAGTATCCGGCCTACTTCGGCTCCGGCTTCAACGACATGTACGTCGGCTGGCTCGAGTCCGAGAACTGGACCGGCAACATCTCCTTCGATCAGAACGGCAATCCGATCTCGCTCAACGCCGGCTTCCTGGCGTTCAAGGACGACGGCGGCAACAGCCCGGTGCTCGCCGGCACCTGCATGCGCCAGCACGCCGGCACCAACTGGCTGACGACCACCGCCGGCGTCAAGCCGGGCGAGACCATCACCGTGGTGTTCGCTATCTTCGACCTCGCCGACCCGATCCTCGACAGTTACGCGTTCCTCGACAACTTCAAGTGGGGCTGCGAGCCGACCGGTAAGCCGCAGACCATGCCGCCCGTGTAAAACCCCGAGTAGCGCCCCACACCGGCCGCCGCTGGCGCGCCTGCCCACCCGACCTCGCGGACCTGACGCTCCGCGGCGTCGGGTGTCGCCATGTCCGCCATGTCCGCCATGTCCGCCATGTCCGCCATGGCCGCCATGGATCCACCTCGTGAAACAAGTGTCAGGAAGAATTCATAAATCACAGTGAGCGTTGCAACCGCGACCGGACCCGCTCGCCCGGGACGATCGGGCGCAGTGGACAGCGCGCCCGATCCATGAAATCTCAAGGGCTGGCCTGGCGAGCGCTGTCATGGAGATCCGTTTCATCTCGAGCACCCATGTCCGGGCGATGGCCGACGCCGAGCTGCCGCTGCCGGTCGCGCGCGCCCCCGACCTCTCGGGCCGCGTGCTCGGCTCACGCTACAGCCTGCGCCGGCGCATCGGCGGCGGCAGCATGGGCACCGTCTATGAAGCCCGTGACATGACCTTGGGGACAGCCGTCGCCGTCAAGGTCTTGCACCCCGACTACGCCGGCGACGCCGACTTTCGCCGCCGCTTCCATCAGGAGGCGCTGCTCGGCGCCCGCATGCGCCACGAGCACAGCGTCGCCGTCACCGACCTCGGCGAGACCGACGACGGCCTGTTCTACTCGGTGATGGAGTACCTCGAGGGCGAGAGCCTCGACGGCCTGCTCTCGAGCAGCCAGTGCCCGCTGCCGTGGCGCCGCGTCGTCACCATCGCCGTCCAGGTCTGCGCCGCGCTGCAGGCCGCCCACGAGCGCGGCGTCATCCATCGCGACATCAAGCCGGGCAACTGCTTCCTGGTCCGCCGCGAGGGCAGGAGCGGCCACGAGGACGACGACCCGGACTTCACCTACGTCAAGGTGCTCGACCTCGGCCTCGCGCGCCTGATGCCCGCGGGTGGGCGCCCGACCCCGCCGGGCCGCCTCGGCGCGCCGGAGTACCTGGCGCCGGAGCAGGTCCAGGGCTTCACCTGCGATCACCGCGTCGACCTCTACGCCGTCGGCGTGATGATGTACAAGCTGCTGACCCGCCGCCTGCCCTTCACCGGCGACAGCCCGGCGGCGATCATGAAGATGCACATCGAGGCCGCGCCGGCGCCCCCGCGTCGCGCGGCCCCGAACGCCGACATCCCCGCCAGCCTGGAAGCCGTGGTCCTGCGCGCGCTCGCCAAGAGCCCCGCCGACCGCTTCCCCGACGCCCAGGTGATGGCCGAGGCCGTGCGGGCCGCCGCCGCCGAGGCCGAGGCCGAGGCCGAGGCCCTCGCCATCGACGAGTCCCTCGAGGAAGCACCCACCGGTCGATTCGCCGGGCTC
>NZ_JACCSO010000755.1 GCF_013812955.1 Nannocystis sp.
CGCAGCGCCGATGGCAGCGCCGATGGCAGCGCCTTTCCAGCCGAGCCCGGCTCCGCAAGCTGGACCCCCGCCCGGGCCCCCGGCGGGGACCTTCTCGGGCGCGCCGGCGGCTCCGGTTTATCCGGGCGCGCCGGCTCCGGTTTATCCGGGCGCGACGGCGCCGGTGTCCGGGCCGGCCTCGATCATGCCGGTGGGACCGCCGACGATGGCGCCCGAGGAGGCCGCGCCCGAGGTGGGCGTCGCGGCGCCGCCCGAGGATGTGGTCGGGGCGATCAAGCACGGGCTGCAGCGCGGCCTGGACGTGTTCCTGCCAGCCGCGGCCGGGGCGACGCTGCTGGTCGCGGCGGTGTTCGTGCCGATCTCGCTGGTGGCGCAGCTGGGCCTGATGATCCTTCCGCTGGGGCTCGCCGCGATCCTGGCGATGCTGCTGACGCTGGCCCAGCTGGCGGCGATGACGATCATGATGCCGGCGCTGTACCGCTACGTGCTCGGCGCCTACCTCGGCCAGCCGGTCGATCTGCGGGCGACGGTGCAGGACCAGATCGCCAACGCCAAGGACGTGATCGTCAACTGCTTCGTCCCGGCGATCGTGCTCGGCGTGTTCGCGGGGCCGATCTACTTCGTCGAGGGCAAGAAGCTCGGCGACGTCATCAAGCGTAACTTCGAGCTGCTCAGCCGCAACCTGGTCCCGATCCTCGGGGCCGTGTTCGGGGTCGCCATCGCCGCTGGCGTGCTGATCTTCCTGTTCTCGTGGATCCTCGGCCTGCTGCCCGCTGGCGGGCTGCTTGCCAGTCTGTTCGCCAACCTCGTCGTCGCGATCGTGACCGCGTACTTCGCCTCGTACTCCGTGGCCATGTACTTCGACCTGCGCCGCCGCTTCGAGGGCGGCGACCCCGAGGGCGAGGCCCGCGAGCGCCTGTCCCTCGCGCTGCCGCCCGGCACCTGAGCCCGCTACCTCAAGTTTGGCGGCGAGATCTGACGAGAGGAACATGTCCCCCGGGGCATGTTCCTCTCGCCGCGTGCGCTCGTCGAGCGTCACAATCTGTCCTATGGGACAGGTGACTTCCGCGCCGCCCGACCGCCCGCGCAGCACATGCGCCAGGTCACGCCTCACGGACGGCGCGCCAGCGGGGCTCGTGCGCGGGGTCGGGTGAGAAAGTCCCCGTGGCTGCGGCCGCGGCCGGGTTTACCCATGGGAGCGAGTCGCATAGGCTTCTCGGCGCTGCCATGGATACCCCGACGCTGTCCTCCGCCCTTCGCCACGACCTCAGCGCGCTCGACCTGTACCCGCAGCTCACGCCGGAGCTGCTGCGACTGGCGTACCAGGAGATGTTGATGGCCCGCTGCCACGTCGAGCGGGTGGTCCAGGAGTGCGCGAAGGGGACGATCAAGTTCTCGATCTGGGGCTCGGGGGAGGAGGTGCACGGCGCGGCGGAGGCGCTGGCGCTGCACGAGCTGGTCAACCCCGAGGCCTTCGGGATCATCGGCCATTACCGGTCGGCGGGGCTGCTGTCGATGTGGGCCCGGCTGCGCGGCTACGAGGACTTTCACCTCGACCACATGCGCCAGCAGCTGTGCCGGACCACCGACCCGTGGACCGGCGGGCGCCTGATGACCGCGCACTTCAGCGACATGCGCTACAACATGTTGCCGGTGCAGAGCGCGCTCGGCATGCAGCTCGGCAAGGCGGTCGGCTACGCGTTCGGGATGCGCCGCCGCGGCTTCGAGGACGGCCTGGTGGTCGCGGTCATCGGCGACGGCACCTGCGCCGAGAGCGACCTCCACGAGGGCATGACCGGCGCCTCGATCCTCGAGCTGCCGGTGCTGATCTACGTCACCGATAACAACGTGGCGATCAGCGTCACCCCGGAGGACGGCCGCGGGATCAAGGACTTCGAGGCCTACGCGCGGGCCTTCGGCTTCGCCTTCTTCGAGTGCGACGGCAACGACTTCCTGCAGTGCTACGACACCACCCGCAAGGCCGCGGGCTACTGCATCGGCCAGCAGAAGCCGGCGATGGTGTGGGTCCGAAACCTCTCGCGCCTGAACAACCACTCCTCGGCGGCGGACTTCACCTTCGACTTCGACAGCTACGACCCGCTGCTCGACTTCGGCAAGGCGCTGGTCGAGCGCGGCATCGCCGGCCAGGGCGAGATCTTGCGCGCCAACGGCGTCACCGAGGGCAAGGACTACTTTCGCCGCCACGACTTCGGCGCGCTGGCGAAGCAGGCCGACGACTACGTGGTCGAGACCATGCGCATCTGCGAGGGCGAGCCCGAGCCGACCTACGAGTCGGTCTTCGAGCACATCCGCGCGCCGTTCCCCGCGGTCGCCGAGCCGCCGCCGCAGGGCCGAGGGACCGCGATCTCGCTCAACGGGGCGATCCGCTCGGCGATGGCGGCGATCTTGCGCAACAACCCGATGACCTGGCTTTACGGCCAGGATGTCGCCAAGAAGGGCGGCGTAATGGTCGCCACCAAGGGCCTGTGGGACCGCTTCCCCGAGCAGGTCCGCGACGCGCCGATCAACGAGCCGCTGATCGTCGGCTCGGCCTTCGGCTTCGCGCTGCACCCGGGCGCCACCGCGATCCCGGAGATCCAGTTCTCCGACTACAGCCTCAATACGCTGCACTGGCTGGTGCTGCTCGGCAACCAGCTGTGGCAGTCGGCGGGCCACATCAACGTCAACGTGATCCTGCGCCTGCCGGTCGAGCCGCTGCACGGCGGCTCGGTCTATCACTCGATGTGCATGGAGGGCTTCTACGGGGCGATCCCCGGCCTGACGATCATCGCGCCGACGACCTCGCGCGACGTCTACGGCATGCTGCGCTCGGCGGCCGAGTACTCGGGCCCGGTCGTGATCTTCGAGTCGAAGGGGCTCTATCGCATGACCCTCGGCGACGCGTTCCCGGACGAGCCGACCGACCCCAAGGAGATCGCGGCGCTCAAGCGCGCGATCGGCTTCGGCGGGCACATCCCGGACCTCCCGGAGGACTTTCGCGTGCCGCTCGGCAAGGCCGCGCTGCGCCGCTCCGGCAAGGACCTGACGGTCGTCACGTGGGGCCGCTGCACCCTGTACTGCAACGAGGCGGTCGCCCGGCTCGCGCAGGACGGCGTCGACTGCGAGCTGCTCGACATGCGCACGATCGTGCCGCCCGACATGGAGGCGGTGCTGGCGAGCGTGCGCAAGACCGGCCGGCTGCTGGTGGTGCACGAGGACCGGGTGTTCTCCTCGCTCGGGCGCGAGATCCAGGGGGCCGTGCACGAGGCGATGCGCGGCGAGCACGTGATCTCGCGGGTGCTCGGGCAAGACCCGGTGCCGGGCATTCCGTCGCCGGTGCACGTCGAGGAGGCGATCGTGGTCAGCCCGGAGAAGGTGTACCGGGCCGCGCACGAGGTCATGGCCGAGCGCAAGGCGCAGGCGGCCGCGCAAGCCGAGACCCGCGCGGTCGAGGCCCCGCGCGGCGCCTATACCCGCCCGCAGATCCTCTGGACGCCGAGTCGAAACTTCGTGACCTGATGTCGGAGGTCGCGAAACTCGACGAGCTGCGCGTCGGCGGCCTGACCTTGACCGGCATCACCCGCGGCGGGGTCGAGACCTGCCTGATGGTGCCGGAGCTGGCGGTGATGTTCGACGTCGGCATGTGCCCGCCGGGCGCGCTCACGTATCCGACGATCCTGGTGTCGCACGGGCACGCCGACCACCTCGGCGGCCTGACCTACCTGATCTCGCAGCACGGCCTGATGAGCTCGCCGGCGCCGGTGATCCACATGCCCGAGGAGATCGTCGCGCCGATGCGGCAGATCCTCGCGGGCTGGTCGCAGATCGAGGGCTTCGAGCTGCAGTTCGACCTGCACGGCCACGCCCCGGACTCGCGCGCCGCGGTCGGCCGCAACCTCTCGGCGCTGGCCCTGCGCACGAGTCACCGCGTGCCCTCGCTGGCGTGGCTGATCGAGCGCACGACCCATCGCCTGCGCCCGGAGTACGTCGGCCGCGAGGGCCGCGAGATCGCGGGCCTGCGCGCCGCCGGCGAGGTGATCACCGATACCCACGTCGAGCCGCTGCTGTGCGTCACCGGCGACACCAAGATCGAGTTCTTCGACGAGCAGGCGCTCGCCCGCCGCTGCAAGATCCTCGTGCACGAGTGCACCAGCTGGGACGACCGCCGCGACGTCGAGGTGACCCGCAAGTGGGGCCACACGCACCTCGACGAGCTGGTCGCGCGCGCCGAGCAGTTCACCGGCGAGGCGCTGGTGCTGGTCCACCGCAGCATGCGACACAGTCGCCGTGAGGCCGAGGCGATCGTCGATCGCCGGTTCCCGGCGGCGATGCGCGGCAAGATCCACGTGTTCGGGTGGTGAGGGCCGACGATGCCTGACCAGCTTCCCCAGGCCGAAACCAGGCCCTGCGATCTGCTGATCCTCGGGGCGAGCTTCGCCGGCATCGAGCTCTATCATCAGCTTCGTCGCAGCGGCGCCGGCCGCAAGCTCCACATCACGATCGTCGATCGCCAGGCGGCCCACGGCTACATCCCGCTGTGCCAGGAGCGCCTGGTCGAGCGCCTGCCGCTTGACCGCAGCGCCCTGCCCACGGCCCGCTGCGTCGCCGGTGATGCGCGCGCGCGCTATGTGCTCGGCGAGGTGACGGGCTTCGACCCCGCGACCCACGAGGTCCAACTCGCCTCGGGCGAGCGCCTGCGCGGCCGCTTCGTCGTGGTCGCCCTCGGCTCGGTGCTCACCCCGCCGCCGGGCCTGCCGGGCCACGAGCACCTGCTCGGCTACAAGTTCGGCGACGAGTTCGACGCCAGTCATGCCCGGCTCGCCGCGCTGCTCGGCGGCTGGCCGTTGCCGTTGAGAGGTGCCGATTTCTTGAACGTGAGAGAGGCGCTGTGGGAGATCATCGAGCGCCGCTACGAGGTGGCGGCATGAGCGAGGTCGAGAGCCTCCAGC
>NZ_JACCSO010000774.1 GCF_013812955.1 Nannocystis sp.
GGGGCGGGTCCGGGTCCCCCACACGGGGACTGGACTGGGCTGACCTGGACCGAGCTGGACCGAACTGGACGAGGCGACTTCGACGCCCAGCCGGCCGTGGGATCACGTGCGATCAATTGTCGCGCAAACGGGCCAGCACGGCCCCCACGCGTGCCAATCTGTCACCGCGTGCCAGGCTGGCGCGGCCGCTCTGGACTTGCAGTTTTCGCTGGCCTTGGCGATCCTCCCGGTCACGCTTCGATGATGCTTCGCACGCACACGCGCCCCGCAAGACGGGCCCTGACCCTCGGCCTCGTCGGCGCCATGCTCGTCGCCCCCGCACCCGCCGACGGCAAGCTCGCGCCGGCTCCCGCACCGACTGCCGCGCCGGCTCCCGCACCGACTCCCGCACCGACTGCCGGACCGACTGCCGGACCGACTGCCGCACCGACACCCGCACCGACCGCGACGCCCAAGCCGCCGCCACCGCCTCCGCCGGTCAAGCCGGTCAAGCCTGCGAAGGACTCGGACGAGCCGGACGCGGGCGACGGCAACATCGCCAGCGAGCCGCTCGAGCCCGGCCAGCTCGGCCCGGCCACCGGTGGGACCGGGAGGCAGTCGAGCGCACGGCCTTCGCTCGGCATGGCGAGGCCGACGGGGACCAAGCGCAGCAGCGTGGAGCAGGGCCTCGAGCTCAGCGACTTGGGCGACCAGGCCTTCGACTCGGGCGACTACGACTCGGCGGCGCGGCTGTACAGCAAGGCGCTGGAGCTGCTCTCGGAGAACGAGTCCAACCACATGACCCGCTCGGTCGTGCTGGCCAACGTGGTGACCTCGTACGAGCAGATGGCCGCGTCGACCGGCGAGGTCGCGCACCTGCGCACCGCGCAGCGGCTGATCCAGGAGTACCTGCGGGCCTGCAAGACCAAGCACGGCACCGGCTGCGAGCGCTACCCGGAGACCCAGGAGGCGCGGTCCCGGCTGCTCGCGCTCAACAAGCGCATCGACGAGGCCTCGCCGCTGTACAAGAAGATCCCCCCGGAGATCGACAGGGCCCCGGGCGGCAAGGCCTACGACCTGGCCGTCGAGCAGCCGTCGGCGCCGGGCTGGATCGGCCCCGCGATCGCCGGCGGCATCTTGCTCGCGGGCGGCGGCGCTGCGGTGATCTACTACGCCGCCACCGCCGAAAAGTACGGCCCGCTCTACCCCCGCGAGGGTGCGACCATCGACACCCGCGAGGGTGAGACCCTCGACACCGATGGCGCCGTCGACACCGATGGCGGCGATGGCACCGACACCAGCAACAGCGCCGCCACCATCGAGATCAGCCCCGAGACGAGGGGCAAGCTGCTGATCGGCATCGGTGTGTTCATGGCCGCCGCCGGCATCGGCTTCGCCGTGCTCGGGTCGCTGCGCCTGGCCAAGCACCGCCGCCTCAACCGCCAGCGCGCCGAGAGCCTCAGCGTCACGCCCACCTTCGGCCGCGGCTCCGCGGGCCTGTCCCTCACCGGCCGCTTCTGACAGCGTCGGGACTGGTCTCGGTCTTTCGCCTCGGTCTTTCGCCTCGGTCTTTCGCCGTCTCACCCCGGATTCACGCCGATGTCCCTCACCATCGTCAGCGAGAGCCGCTGCTTCGGCGGCGTGCAGCGGGTCTACAGCCACCTGTCCCGTGAGACAGGTACGCAGATGCGACTCGCCGTGTTCCTCCCGCCCGCCGCCGAGCGCGGCCCGGTGCCCGCGCTGATCTTCCTGTCCGGGCTGAGCTGCAGCGAGGAGAACTTCACGGTCAAGGCCGGGGCCCAGCGTTACGCCGCCGAGCACGGTCTCATGCTCGTCGCGCCCGACACCAGCCCGCGCGGCGAGGGCGTGCCCGACGACCCCGACTACGACCTCGGCCAGGGCGCCGGCTTCTACGTCGACGCCACGCAGGCGCCGTGGAGCCGGCACTTTCGCATGTACAGCTACGTCGCCGACGAGCTGCCGGTGTTGATCGGCGAGCAGCTGCCGCTGCGCCCCGGCGCCCTCGGGATCTCCGGCCACTCGATGGGCGGCCATGGTGCGCTCGTGCTCGCGCTGCGCCGCCCCGATCGCTTCCGCTCCGTCTCCGCGCTCGCGCCGATCTGCCAGCCGAGCGCCGTGCCCTGGGGCACTCGGGCCTTCACCGCTTACCTCGGCGCCGACCCGTCCAGCTGGCGTGATTATGACACCTGCGCGCTGCTCGCCGATCATCGCTTTCCTGGTCCCGTGCTCGTCGACCAGGGCGACGCCGACAAGTTCCTGAGCACGCAGCTGCGTCCTGACGCGCTGGCACATGCCTGTGCGGCGGCCGGCCAGCCGCTTCAGCACCGCAGCCAGCCCGGATACGATCACAGCTACTTCTTCATCGCCACCTTCATCGGCGATCACGTCGCACACCACGCGGCCGCGCTCGCTCGCTAACGCCACGCGCGCGCCGTTACGCGCTGTCACTCGCTGTCGTCACGCGCTGTCACGCGCTGTCACGCGCTGACACGCGCTGGCACGCGCTGTCGCATGATCTTGCGGGGCCCAGGGATGTGTGGGACGAACATCATCCTGAAGCCCGTGAAACCGGCCATGATGATGAATCTGCGCATGATACATGGTGTGGCGCTGCTCGGCGTGCTCGGCCTCGGCGGCTGCTTGCAGGCCGATGGCCCCACCGACGACAGCTCGAGCGGCGCCTCGAGCTCGAGCACCGGACCCGCCAGCAGCGAGACCGGCAGCGAGACCGGCAGCACCACCGACCTGAGCACCACCGACGCCGGCGACACCAGCAGCACCACCGCCCCGAGCGGCAGCTGCGGCGACGGCGTCGTCGATCCCGGCGAAGAGTGTGACGACGCCGCCGCCAACGCCGACGACGCCGCCTGCACGGCCGCCTGCCTGCGCAACACCTGCGGCGACGGCAAGCTGTGGTCCGGTCACGAGGACTGCGACGACGGGCCCGCCAACGCCGACAGCGCGACCTGCACGGGCGCGTGCACGGTGGCGGCGTGCGGCGACGGCAAGCTGCAGGCCGGCGTCGAGGCCTGCGACGACGGCGTCAACGACGGCGCGTACGGCAGCTGCTCGGCGGACTGCTCGGCCCGGGCCGCGCACTGCGGCGACGGCCTGCTGGACCCCGAGGAGGAATGTGACAGTGAGGACCCGAGCTGCCTCGGCACCTGCCGGGTCGCGAGCAGCTGCTTGCGGGTCCACGAGGCCGAGCCGGAGCTGCCCTCGGGCGTGCGCACGATCTACCCGCTGGTGCTGACCAACGGCGTCGAGGTCTACTGCGACATGGTCAGCGACGGCGGCGGCTACACCCTGCTCAAGGTCGACATCGACTCCGCCGTCAACGACCTGCCGTACCCGGCGAAGAAGGCCGAGACCAAGTGCGCCGAGTTCGGCATGCACCTGTTCATCCCGCGCAGCCCCGACCACCTGCTCGCCGCGCACGCCATCGCCACCACGCCGAACGCGGCCCCGCAGGGCGGCGGCCTCAAGACCTTCGGCCAGGACTACCTGCAGATCCTCGGCATCTACCCCCAGAAGGCCGGCGTCAGCTGCCTGGGCAAGCCGCTCGTGCCCAGCAACTGCCCGCAATGGGCCGCCAGCGACGGCGGCCCCTGGTACATCTCGAAGGTCATCACCAACGCCAGCGAGCCCGACCCCGCCGACGCCTGCGCCGGCTGCTCGATGATCTACACCTGGAACCCGAACGGCAGCGTCAAGAGCTACAAGACCCTCCCGGCGCCCGGCGGCAGCAGCCTGCGCTTCATGTGCGACGTCGGCGACAAGCGCCCCGAGTGATCGTCCAGCATTCGCCTCGGCGTCCGCCTTCAGGTCGCCCGCGACGGACGGCCCTCGGCCAGCAGCCGGCTCTTGACGCCCGCCCACGCGCAGACGGGACAGCGCTCCCACCCGTGGCGCAGCGCCGGGCAGTGCTCGCGTCCGCAGTAAATGATCTGCAGGTGCAGCGTGTTCCACCGCGACTCGGGCCACGTCGCTTTCAGGTCGCGCTCGGTGCGTTCGACGTTCGAGCCGTCCGACAGGCCCCAGCGATACGCGAGGCGATGGATGTGCGTGTCGACCGGGAACGCCGGCACGCCGAAGGCCTGGCACATGACCACGCTCGCCGTCTTGTGGCCGACGCCCGGCAGGGCCTCGAGCGCGGCGAAGCTCGCGGGCACCTCGCCGCCGTGGCGCTCGAGCAGGAGCTGCGACAGTCGGTGGATGTTCGCCGCTTTCGCCGGGGCCAGCCCGCAGGTGCGAATGAACGCGAGGATCTCCGGCACGGTCAACGCCGCCATCGCGGCCGGCGTCGGGGCCCGTTCGAACAGCGCGGGGGTCACCAGGTTGACGCGTGCGTCGGTCGTCTGCGCCGACAGCACGACCGCGACCAACAGGGTATAGGGGTCCGCATGCCCCAGTGGAATCGCGGGCGCCGGATACAGCTGGTCCAGCACCTGGAGGATCTTTTCGGCTTTCTCGGCTCGTTTCATCGGGTTGCTGGCCAAGCCTATCCGATTCCCGCGCGAAATCGACCTGCCGCCCCGTGCCCCCACAGCGCCCGGCAAAAATCCGTCGAGCACCGGGCCCAGGCGGCCGCAGCCGGCGTTTTCTCGCGCCGATGTCTGGATAATCCGGGCCGTCGCCGACGCCCTGGATCGCGCCCGGGAGCGCACACTCGGGTATAGTCGCGACCATGCTGAAGTCCTCCAGCCTCGCAGCGCTGGTCCTCGCGGCGTCCAGCCTCGCCTGTTCGCCGACGACCACCACCCAGACCACGCCCCCTGAAACCACCGGGACCACGGGCGGGGGACCGACGATCGGCTCGCCGCCGGTGGACGGTACGGGCGGCACCGACCCGGCTGGCACCCCTGCCACGTCGGGTCAGACCAGCACGAGCACGACCCCCGGACCGACCCCGGGCGTGGTCGCCGGCGGCCGCGACGATTCGCGCTTCCTCGACGAGAAGATCTCGCACTCCAAGGGCGTGGCCGGCGGCGTCGTCGTGCTGTGGCCCCGCATCATCCCGGCCACGATCGCCGAGGAGAACAGCCAGATCGCCGCGCAGCTGCAGGCCAAGATGAAGTCGGTGGTCGAGCGCGCGCTGCCCGGGCGGGCGATCGACATGCGCCCCAAGCCCGAGCGGGTGTGCCCGAAGGCCGGCTGCGACGCGATGTCGATCAACGTGCTGTTCACCCGCAACAGCACCGCCTGCGCCGCGGTCGCCATCATCAACGCCCCCGGCACCTCCCAGACCAAGCTGATGCCCTGGGGCGGCACCGTCGAGCTCAAGAGCGACACGATCCCATTTCGGGACATGCCGGAGAACTTCGTCAAGATCAAGGACTACCAGCCCTGCGACCAGCTGATCGCCAGCATGGCCGAGGCCGATCAATTCATCGAGGCAGCCATTCGTGCTGCGGCCGGGGGCGCGGCGCCTTCGTCCGCTCCTTCGTCCGCTCCTTCGGCCGGCACCACGCCCGCCGGTCCAGGCGCCATCACCAGCAAGCCGACCGGGAAGTGAGCGCCATGCGCATCCTACACACGATGCTCCGGGTCGGCGAGCTCGAGCGCTCGCTGCGGTTCTACACCGACGTCCTCGGCATGCACCTGCTGCGGCGCCATGACTATCCGGAGGGCCGCTTCACCCTCGCCTTCGTCGGCTACGCCCCCGAGTCGGAGGCCGCGGTCCTGGAGCTCACCCACAACTGGGACACCCCCAGCTACGAGCTCGGCGCCGGTTATGGACACATCGCAATCGCGGTCCCGGACGCATACGCCGCCTGCGCGGAGATCAAGGCCCGCGGCGGCAAGGTCGTGCGCGAGGCCGGGCCGATGAAGCACGGCAGCACCGTGATCGCCTTCGTCGAGGACCCGGACGGCTACAAGATCGAGCTGATCCAGCACGCCTCGTCGAACTAACACCTGCCCGGCTCTGGCCCGGATCTGGCCCGAATCGAAGAAAGCCGCCCTCACGAGGGCGGCTTTTTTGTGGCTTGCGCATGCAGGTCGACCGACCTGTCCCAAGAACCATCTGGTAAGGCCCCCGACGCGCCCGCACTTGCTGCGGGCGCGGGTGCTTTCGGTTAACATCGCGGCATGCCGACCTTCGAGCAGTACCTCGCCTGGCGCGTCGCCCTCCCCCAGCCCGCCGTCGAGCTCGACCTCGGCGACGCCGGCCTGCGCGACGAGGATCTCGAGGCCGCCGAGCCGCGCCTGCGCGATGCGCTGAGGGCGATGGCGATGCTCGAGGCTGGCGCGCTCGCCAACCCCGACGAGGGCCGCATGGTCGGCCATTACTGGTTACGCGCCCCGGAGCTCGCGCCCGACCCGGCGATCGCCGCGGCCATTCGCGCCAGCTGGGAGCAGATCGAGGCCTTCGCCGCCGACTTCCACGCCGGCGCCATCGCGGCCGCCGACGGCCAGCGCTTTCGTGACGTGCTCCTGATCGGCATCGGCGGCTCGGCCCTCGGCCCGCAGCTGCTCGCCGACGCCCTCGGCGGCCGACTCCACGTCCTCGACAACACCGACCCCGACGGCATCAACCGCACCCTCGCCGCCCTGCCCTCCCTCGCCCACACCCTCGTGCTCGTCACCAGCAAGTCGGGCTCCACCGTCGAGACCCGCAACGGCATGCTCGAGGTCAACGCCGCCTGTCGCCGCGCCGGCCTCCACTTCCCCGCCCAGGCCGTCGCCATCACCGGCCACGGCAGCACCCTCGACCAGCTCGCCGCCCGCGACCGCTGGCTCGCCCGCTTCCCGCTCTGGGACTGGGTCGGCGGCCGCACCTCCGTGCTCTCGCCCGTCGGCCTGCTGCCCGCCGCCCTGCTCGGCCTCGACTGGCGCGGCCTGCTGCGCGGCGCCGCGGCGATGGACGTCGCCACCCGCGAGCCCGATCCTTCGCAAAACCCCGCCACCCTGCTCGCCCACGCCTGGTTCATGCTGACCGGCGGCCACGGCCGCAAGGCCATGGTCATGCTGCCCTACGCGGACCGCCTGGTGCTGCTCTCGCGCTACCTGCAGCAGCTGGTGATGGAGTCGCTGGGCAAGCGCCACGACCGGCAGGGCAACGAGGTGTTCCAGGGCCTGACCGTCTACGGCAACAAGGGCTCGACCGACCAGCACGCCTACGTGCAGCAGCTGCGCGACGGCCTGCCCGACTTCTTCGCCGCCTTCGTGCGCGTGCTCGACCCCGACCAGGGCGCCCCACCGATCGAGGTCGAGCCCGGCGTGACCTCGGCCGACTGCCTCGACGGCTTCTATCAGGGCACCCGGGCCGCGCTCGCCGAGCAGGGCCGCGCCAGCCTGACGCTGACCTTGCAGCGCCTCGACGCCACCACCCTCGGCGCGGTGCTGGCCCTGTTCGAGCGCAGCGTCGGCCTCTACGCCGAGCTGATCGACATCAACGCCTACCATCAGCCGGGCGTCGAGGCCGGCAAGCTCGCGGCGCGGGCCGTGCTCGAGCTGCAGCACCGCCTGCTCGCCGCCGTCGACGACACGCCGCGCGACGTCGTGACCCTCGCGCAGCGCCTCGCGGCCGAGCCCTTCGCCGTGTGGCAGGTCGCGCGCCACCTGGTCGCCAGCGGCCGACTGCGCGGCGAGGACCTCGCCGACCCGGCGCTGGCGCGCTTCGCCTGCAGTCCGTCGCTCGCGGTCTGAGCGCGAGTGAACATGCGCGAGCGCGTTCAAGCGCGTTCATGTGCGCGGCGCCCGGGCCGCAGCGCCACAAATCAACCGTTGTAGCTGCAGCGATCGTTTTGGCGACTAATTGCAGCGCCACGGAGGTGCTCGCGGCTTGAACGCCGCATCCGCCGCGATGGACCGCGTTCATCCGCCACCGCAGGTCGCGCCCGTTTGTCCATACATGTCCCCGAGGACAGATGTCGCAGTCCCTCCCGGGCCCGCGGGTTGCCGCCGCGGAGCATCGCCCATACCATCCGTCCTCTTGCGCCGCTGGCGCAACTGGACTGGTTTATGCACCAAACCCAATGCTCGTCGCTGCCTCCAGGGCCGTCGGCGCCGGCGATCGTGCAGGCGCTGCGCTTCGCCCGCGACCCCTTCGGTTTTCTCTCCAGCTGCGCGGCCCAATACGGCGACCTGTTCACGCTGCGCTTGCCCGGTCAACCACCGACGATCGTCACCTCGGCCCCGGCGCTGGTGCGCCAGTGCTTCGCCCTGCGACCGACCTCGCAGAGGCGCCCGCTCCCGCTCTCCGCCAACGTCGGCGAGCAATCTCTGATCTTCCTCGACGGCGCACCCCACCAGCGTGACCGCCAGCTGATGCTGCCGCACCTGCACGGCGAGCGCCTGCGCGCCCACGCCAGGACCATGCAGAGCCTCACCGCCGCCGCCGTCTCGACCTGGCGTTCGGGACAGGTCGTACCGGTGCACGCGGCGATGCAGGCCCTCACCCTCGACATCATCCTGCGCTGCGTCTTCGCCGTCAGCGACCCGGCCCGCAGCGACGCGCTGCGCCGTCCGCTGCTGGCCTGGCTCGACGGCACCTTCACCCCGCCGGTGTTCGTCGCCGGGATCCTGTTCACCGCCGCGCGCACCCGCAGCTTCCTCGACGGCGCCGCCGAGCGCAGCCTGCGGCACAGCCTGGGACGGCGCCCCAACCGACGCGCGCTGCCCTGGCGCCTGCTCCCGTGGCGGCGCTGGGCCGACGCCAAGGCGGCCGTGCTGACCCTCCTGCGCGCCGACATCGCCCAGTGTCGGGCCGACGGGACCGAGGGCCGCGACGACGTGCTGGCGATGCTCGCCTGCGCCCGCTACCCCGACGGCTCGATGATGGGCGAGGACCAGCTGATCGACGAGCTGGTGACGCTGCTGGTCGGCGGCCACGAGACCACCGCCAACACCGTGTCCTTCGCGCTCTACCGAATCTTGCAGCGCCCCGACGTCGTCGCGGAGATCCGCGCCGAGATCACGCGCGTGTTCGGCCACAAACCCATCGACCCCCAGCGCACCAGCGAGCTGCGCTACCTCGACGCCTGCATCAAGGAGAGCATGCGCCTGACCCCGATCCTGCCGGCGATCAGCCGCCCCGTGCCCGCCACGCTCGAGCTGCGTGGACATACCATTCCGGCCGGCTGCGACCTGTGGCTCGCCCCCTCGCTGACCCACATGCGCCCGGACCTGTGGGAGCGACCGGAGGCGTTCATGCCCGAGCGCTTCCTCGTCACGCCGCCCCCGACCGCCAACTACTTCCCCTTCGGCGGCGGCCACCGCACCTGCATCGGGGTCGCCTTCGCCACCGTCGAGATGCGCATCATCCTCGCCGAGATCCTCCGCCGGGTCGACCTCCACCTGTCCCCAAGGACATCCGTACGCGTCGGCGTGCGCGGCTCGACCGTCGCGCCGCTCGGCCCCCTCGATCTCGTGATCGAGCGCGCCCGCATGGTCGCCTGCTGACGGCGTGGTCGAAGCGAGCCGAGCTCGTGACCCGCCGAGCTCGTGCCCGCCGGGCCGCTGGCGGCCAGCAGCGCGCCCGTGTACCCTCCCGCGCCCATGACCGCCGGCCTCCGTCAGCTGATGATCCTCGCCTGGCCGATCGTGCTCGCGCGCTCCGCCCAGGGCGCGATCGGCTTCGCCGACGCCGCGATGATCGCCCACCTCGGCGAGGACGCGCTCGCCGCGACCACGACCGGGGCGCTCAACGCCTTCGGTCTGATGATCCTGCCGATGGGCATCGTGTTCATCGTCCAGAGCTTCGCCGCCCAGCTCGTCGGCCAGCGCGACCTCGGCGGTGCGCGCCGCTACGCCTGGTACGGCCTGCTGCTGGCCGGCCTGACCCAGGTCGCTGCGATCGCCGCGATCCCGCTGGTCGGCCTCGCCGTCGCCCAGCTCAACTACACGCCCGCGGTCCAGGTCCTGCTGACCAGCTACGTGGCGATCCGCCTGCTCGGGGTCGGCCCGGCCGTGGCGATCGAGGCGCTCGGCAACTGGTACGGCGGCCTCGGCGACACCCGCCTGGCGCTGCTCGCCAGTGTCACCGCGATGATCGCCAACATCGGCCTCAACTGGCTGCTGATCTACGGCCACCTCGGGCTGCCCGCGCTCGGGGTCGAGGGCGCCGCGATCGCCTCGGTGATCGCCACCTGGCTCGGCCTGGCCGCGATCGCCGTCGTATTCGCGCGCGGCTACATGCCCGGCACCGTCCGCTCCACTCCCCCGGTCGAGCAGTCCGGCGTCGGCGCGCTGCGCTGGCCCGAGTTCACCCGCATGCTGCGCTTCGGCCTGCCCAACGGCCTCAACTGGTTCCTCGAGTTCTCGGCGTTCCTGGTGTTCGTCAACCTGATCTTCGCCGACCTCGGGACCCTCGCCGTCGCCGCGCTGATGGCCGTCATGCAGGTCAACAGCATCGCCTTCATGCCCGCCTTCGGCCTGTCCTCGGCCGGGGCGATCCTCGTCGGCACGGCGATCGGCGCCGGCACCCCCGACCTCGTGCCCGCGATCGTCAAGCGCACCGCCCTGGTCGCCGCCAGCTGGCAGGGCATGGTCGGCGCGATCTACTTCCTGTTCCCGGTCCCGATCATGGCCCTGTTCGCGCGCGACGACGTCGCCGCCTCCGAGCTCGCCCGCCTCGGCGCCGTCCTGCTCGCCATCTCCGCCGCCTGGCAGCTGTTCGACGCCGCCGTCATGACCATCAGCGAGGCCCTGCGCGCCGCCGGCGACACCGCCTGGGTGCTGTGGGCGAGAGTCGGCCTGGCCTGGGCGGTCTGGCTGCCGCTCTCCCTGTGGGTCGTGAAGGCCGGCGGCGGCCCCCCGGAGGCCACCGCCTGCATGGTCGTCTACTTCGTCACCCTCGCCGCCGCCGTCTTCTGGCGGTTCCGCAGCGGCGCCTGGCGCCACATCGACCTCACCGGCGCAAGAGAACCCCAGCTCGTCTGATCGTCGCCTATTGTTTCAGGCAGGTCGTGGTAGCGCATGTCCCTTCGGACATGTCATGCCAATTCATGACATGACCCTTCAGCCAGGTCGCGGCGGCGCCCCGAAGCGCTCGTTGAACTCCGCGATCAGCCGGGCCGCAGCCGCCTCGGGGTCGACCACCGGCTCCCGGTTGCAGCGCACCAGCCAGGCCTCGTCCGGATGCGCCGCCGCGATCGCCAGGGCCGCGGCCTGCAGGTCCTCCGCCGCGGCATACAACACCATCGCGCTCTTGCCCCGCGGATACCCGACCAGCCCGTGCTCGCGCCGCACCTGCAGCACGCCGGGCCCCGAGGGCAACTGCGCGGCGTGCAGCGGAGACCAGGGCCCGAAGTTCATGGCCCGCCGAGTCTACCCGCGCAGGGGCGACCAGGATCTCCCCCGGCTCGATGCGCGCACCCGCGGGATCAAGGATCAAGGACCACGCACGCACGCCCGCCCCGCCGACCCCGGCATGCCCGTCAAGCCCTGCCGGTCGGCGCCGCCAGCAGCGTCTCCGCATCTGTCCCATCGGACAGCAGCACCCGCGGCAGGTGCCGGCGCTCGCGCTGGCCATCGCCCGGGCCGGCGCGATCGCGTACTCTCCCGGCGCCATGCCCACGCTCCTCGTCCCCGACCGCCTGACGAGCCATGTCGCGGCGGGTCACCCCTGGCTCTATGCCGACGGCGTGCCCGCGATCCCGGGCGCCCGCACCGGCGACCTCGTCACCTTGCTCGGTCAGGGCCGCAAGCCGATCGGCCAGGCCCTCTTCGACGCCGAGTCGCCGATCGCCCTGCGCGTGCTCAGCACCCGCCGCGGCGAGCAGGCCGGCCCCGAGCTGTGGCGCCGCCGCGTCGCCGAGGCCTGGGCGCTGCGCCACGCCACCCTCGACCTCGAGCACACCGATGCCTTTCGCGTGCTGCACGGCGAGGGCGACCGCCTGCCCGGCGTCGTCGTCGACCACTACGCCGGCTTCCTCGTGCTCAAGCTCGACACCCCCGCCTGGCTCCCGCACCTGCCCGACCTGCTCGCGGCGCTCACCGAGACCTGCGACCCGCGCGGCATCTACTTCAAGGGCATGAGCGGCTCGCAGCGGGCCAGCGACGACCCGGCCACCGCGCCGCGCACCCTGCTCGGCGACGAGCCGCCCGAGCACATCCTCGTGCGCGAGCACGGCATGCGCCTGCTGGTCGACGTGCGTCGCGGCCAGAAGACCGGCCTGTTCCTCGACCAGCGCGAGAACCGGGCCCTGGTCCGCCAGGTCAGCCGCGGCCGCCGGGTGCTCAACCTGTTCTCGTACACCGGCGGTTTTTCGCTCGCGGCCGCGCTCGGCGGGGCCAGCCGGGTGACCAGCGTCGACATTGCGAAGGGCGCGATCGAGGGCGCGCGCGCCAACTTCGGCGCCAGCGGCCTCGACCCCGCGTCGCACGAGTTCGTCGCCGCCGACGCCTTCGAGCACCTCAGCGCCTGCGCCGCCGCGCGCGAGCAGTTCGAGCTCGTGGTCGTCGACCCGCCGTCCTTCGCCCCGCGCAAGCAGGCCCTGCGCGCCGCCGAGGCCGCCTACACCCGCCTCAACGCCGCCGCGATCCGGCAGGTCACGCCCGGCGGTCTGGTCGCCTGCGCCTCCTGCTCGAGCCACGTCACGATGGACATGTTTTTAAAGATTCTGCGCGAGTCGGCCCGCGTCGCGCGCAGGGCGCTACGCGTGCTCGAGGTCCGTCAGGAGCCCGCCGACCACCCGACCCCGCTGCACTTCCCGGAGGGCCGCTACCTCAAGTTCGTGCTCGCGGTGGCCGAGTGAAACCCAGCGCGATGTGACGCTCCGGGCCCAGGAGGATGCCCAATCCGAATCCTCTCCCTCGCGCTTCATCGCTGGCAGATCGCGTATTTTTGCATACACAAAAGGTCGACTCGCTCCTATCATTGACATCGGGCGACGCCGTCGATAGCGTGCGTCAATGGTGCCGGACCGGATTATCTGCGCCCTCTTGGTTGGGCTCGTCGCATGCCAGGGCGAAGCGTCATCGCCACAGGACACCGGCGCAGGCCCCGGCGGTCCGCCACCAGGCCCGCCCGGCCTGCTCCCGGGCGCCGTGGGTGATATGCCGACCACAGGCAGCCCGAGCACCGGCCTCGATCCCGCGAGCACCGCGGACGAACCCGGCACCAGCAGCGGCAGCACCAGCACCAGCGGCAGCGAGGAAGCGACGACCGTCGCTCCCGACCCCGAAGCCTGCGGCAACAGCGTACTGGACCCCGGAGAACAATGTGATTTGGGCTTTGGGAACAACGCCGACGACAGCAGCCCATGCACGCAAGCCTGCCAAACAGCGTTCTGCGGCGACGGGTTGGTCTGGACCGGGCACGAAACTTGCGACCTGGGCCCGAACAACAACGACGCCACCTACGGCGGCTGCACCCAGGCCTGCGAGTGGGGACCCCGGTGCAACGACGGCATCCTCCAGCCCGAGGAGGAGTGCGACGCGAGCGCGGAGGCGCTCGAGGGCGCCGTCGACTGCGACCCCGACAACTGCCGCTTCAAGGCCCGCGTCGCGTTCGTGACCGCCGCGACATTCAGCGGCGCCTTCGGCGGCCTCGCCGGGGCGGACGCGGCCTGTGTCGCGGCAGCCCTCGAGGCAGGCCTCGATAACGCCGCGGCCTTCCAGGCCTGGCTCAGCGACGGAGAGGCCGCCCCGGCCGCCCGCTTGGTCAAGGCCACCAAGGACCCCCTCCCGTACGCCCGCCGCGACGGCAAGCAGCTGGCCTACAGCCTGGCGGACCTGACGACGCAGGGCATGGACTACCCGCTCGACCGCACGGAGTACGGGCTTCCCCTGCCGCCAGAACAGTACGCCTGGACCAACGTGACCCCCAAGGGCCAGCCCTTCAGCCCGACCGACCACTGCCAGGCCTGGACCTCGCCCTCCTTCAAGAACACTGCGCGGATCGGGCAGATCTCCCCCAAAAGTGCGGCCGACCTACCCGGCTGGTACATCCAGACCCGCTGGAGTAGTTATCTTTCGCGCCCTTGCGCCGACGATGAACAACACCTCTACTGCTTTGAAGACTGAGCCCGAGGCCCCTATGAACCTCTCAAAACTACTCCTCCCGGTCTCGGTTCTGCTCGGTGGTTGCTGGGTCGAGCAGATCGACGCGATCATCGACAAGTACGACACCTTCGGCTCGACCGGGAGCACAGGGGCGTCCTCGAGCTCGAGCAGCACCAGCACCACGGGGACCGAGACGGGTTTTGGCGACGGCACCGCCGCAGCCGGGACCAGCTCCGGTACCGCGAGTAGTACCGGCGACAAGATCGACGAGACCACGACCACCGGGATCCAGACCACCGGATCACAGACCACCGGCACCTCCGTCTGCGGTGACGGCGTGGTCGAGGGCGACGAGGAGTGCGACGACCAGAACGACAGCCCAGCCGATGGTTGCCTGGCCAACTGCACCCGCGAGTGGCTCGTCTTCATCACGAGTAAGCCCTCCACCCAGGGCGACATCAAGGGCCTGATCGGCGCCGACTATCAGTGTCGCCACCGCGCCGCCAAGCTGTTCCTCCCGAACGCCGAGCGCTACAGGGCATGGATCAGTACCAGCACCGTGCACGCCGCCGACCGCCTCTACCACGCCCGCGGCCCCTACAAGCTCGTCAACGGCCTCCAGGTCGCCGCGAACTGGGACGCCCTCATCGCCGGTCCGCTCGAAAACCCGATCAACGTCAGCGAGCTCAGCGAGACCGTCAATGGCTTGGTCTTCACCGGCACCGCCCCCTCGGGCTTTGCCGCGCCCAACACGACCCACTGCGGCGACTGGACCAAGACCAATGAGGGCGGCCTCAACTTCGCCTGGTACGGCGCGAGCACCGAGGTCAACGGCGACTGGACCATGGCCGTCGAGGTGGATTGCGGTGCACACGCCGGGCTCTACTGTTTCGAACAGCCCTGAGCGGGCCGACACCGCACGCACGACCCCACGCCGTCAGCTTCCCGACTGGCTCAGCGACCGCGAGAACGCCCCGCCACGAGGCCGCCGAGCACAGCGACCACGACCACAGCCTCTGTCATGGCGACTTCTTGCAGTGCACGATCGACGATGCAAACGAGTCGCGCATGATCTTCTCGCGCATCGCCGGATCGTTGACCGTGGGCATCGCCGGGTAGAGCTCGCTATAGGTGGCGTAGGCGGCCTTGCAATCGCCCGCGCGGCCGAGGCAGGTCGCCGCGGTATGAAACAGCGCCTGCGCACCGCCCGAGATCTGGCCGTCCTCCGGCCCCTGCGGCTTGACGCGGGGGATCAGCTTGCGGGCCACGCCGATCGCCGCGGCGCACTCGGCCGGCGTCTTCTTGTTGACATACGCGCCGTCCGAGAGCTCGAAGTAGGCCCGCAGCAGCTGGTCGCGCTCGCTCGAATTGCCGTCGCGGCAGCGCATCGAGCCCAGCGACTCTGCCACCACCATCGCCCGCTCCGGGTGCATGTTGGTCTCGGTCTCGTACCACCGCGCTACCCGCTGCTTGCCCTCCTGACAGCGCCCCGCCAGCATCTCGCACTGCCCGCGCGACACCGCCAGCCGCGCGTCGAGCTTCGGGTCCAGCTGGGCGACGCGGTCGAGGTCGCGCAAGCAGCCGGCGCCGTCGTTGAAGTTGGTCTTGCGGGTCGCCGAGGCCACCAGCTCACCGATCTCGGCGCTCTCACCGGCCAGCGGCGCCGCGACCCGGTCCTCCGGCCGAATCTGCTGCACCGGGGTCGCAACGGGCTGCACCGGGGTCGCAACGCTCTGCTGCGGCGGCGCGCCCTTGCACTCACAGTCGCAGGGCGGGCAGCTCGGCTCGGCGCGCTGGGCCGGGCGTGTATCGCAGGTGACGAGGCCCAGACACGCGCACAACCACGCTCCCCGGGCCCAGTCGACCATGCCCCATCTTACTTCACTTCTTGCACTTCGCGACCATGTTCTCGAAGATCGAGCGCACTGACTCGGCGCGGACCTTGGGGTCCTGGATCATGGAAGTGCGCTCGGGGGGGAGCTCGTCCTGGAACACCTTCCAGGCGCGATCACAATCGCCGGCCTTGCCGAAGCAGCCAGCCGCGGTCGCGTAGAGGTTCTGCGTGGCGAGGATGACCTGCGAGTCGTCGCTGTCCTTGGGCTTGACGCCCTTGTTCTTCTTGACCTTCTGATACGAGGCCTCGCACTCCTCCGGCTTCTTCTTGATCGTGTACGAGCCCAGCGAGAGCTCCATCGCGCCCTGGATCAGCTCGTCGCGCGGGTCCATCTTGCCCTGACAGTTCATGCTCGCGCTGCCCTCGACCGCCTTGTCCATGTGCTCGGGCCCGTAGCTGGCCATGGGGGTGTTCTCGTAGGCCTTGCGCATCAGCGCCTTGCCGGGGCCGCACTTGCCGGCGATCATCAGGCAGGTCGCGCGGGTCTGGCTGACGTAGACCTTCGGGTCCGTCGACTTGCGCGTCGGCTCCAGCTGGTCGTACGCGTCGAGCTCGGCGAGGCAGCTCTTGCCGTCGCGCGCGGCCATCTTGGCCTGGGCGCTGTCGTAGTGCATGCGGGCCCGGTCGCTCATCTCCACCTTCATGTTGACCATGCCGGCGGCGTTGAGCGACGCCGAGGTCTCCTCGGTCTGCATCGCCGCCTTATCCGGGTTGGCGCCCTCGCGGATCGTGCGCAGGGTCAGGCGGATCGGTGACTTGCAGCCGTCGACATCGCGGGCCGTGTCGCCCTTGCACAGCCCGAGGTCGCCGCCCTGCTTGTCCGCCGCCGAGCGCTTGTTGGTCTTCGCGCCGGCCCCGAAGCCGTACAGGCTGCCCCCGACCTCCGCGTTCAGCTCGGTCACCGAGCCCAGCGCGAAGGCCCCGAGGTTGAAGCCGTAGATGAAGTGCGTCGCGCCCTCGCAGCCGGGGTTGCTCGCCAGGTCCTCGCGGTACACCGCGTCGCGGGTCGCGTTGCGCGTGCCGGCCACGTAGTACTCCATCTTGAACTTCTCGCCGCCCTGCACCCGGCCGCCGAGCGTGCCGACCGACAGCGGCAGCTTGGCGTAGAGCTCGCCCTGGTTCGAGATGTCCATCTTCTCGAGCGCGCCCGAGGTCCACTCGACCGGCTTGTACGCGCCCTGCGAGCCGCGGATGCTGTCGTTGCGGCACTCCTCGAGGATCGTCATGTCGCAGCCCTCGTAGCGGACCACCAGGATGTCGTTGGCCGCCTGCGCCTCGAAGCTCGAGCGATCCGTCGCGTCCCACTCGATGATGAAGGGCCGCAGGTGGTTCTTCGGGTTGCAGGCGTTCTGGGCCGCGAAGGAGCCGTCCATCAGGCCGCTCTGACCCGACTCACGCTTGGCCGACGCCTTCGGCAGGCTCTTGCAGCCGGGGGACACGAGCGCGAGGGAGAGGAGACACGAGACGGTGAGCAGCTTGTGAAGCGACATGGGCGGTTCTCCGCGGGAGATTGACTGAAATCGCCCCGGAGCGGAAGAGCCCGCTTTGCCCGACCCGACCCCTGCCGCCGTCCAGTCGGTGCATGGGCGCGATTGCGCGAATTCCGCGCATCACAGCGTTCTGGGCGGGGCTTGCTTGCCCGGGCCCCGCTCGGCATCCTCGCGCCCCATGAAGCCAAAGGCCAGCAGCGAGCACGAGGACCAGGTCGGCAAGGCCGGGGGCAAGATCACCCCGCGGGCCGAGGACTACCCGCAGTGGTACCAGGATGTCATCCGCGAGGCGGAGATGGCCGAGCCGGCCAAGGTCGTCAAGGGCTGCATGGTCATCAAGCCGCACGGCTACGCCGTGTGGGAGAAGATCCAGCGCGAGCTCGACGGTCGATTCAAGGCCACCGGCCACAAGAACGCCTACTTCCCGCTGCTGATCCCGCAGAGCTTCATCACCAAGGAGGCCGAGCACGTCGAGGGCTTCGCGCCCGAGCTCGCGGTCGTCACCCACGCCGGCGGCGAGAAGCTCGACGAGCCCTACGTCATCCGCCCGACCAGCGAGACCGTGATCGGCTACTTCTTCTCGCGCTGGGTCGACAGCTACCGCGACCTGCCGCTGCTGATGAACCAGTGGGCCAACGTGATGCGCTGGGAGAAGCGCACCCGCATGTTCCTGCGCACCACCGAGTTCCTGTGGCAGGAGGGGCACACCGCCCACGCCAACCACCAGGAGGCCCAGGAGGAGGTCCAGCGCATGCTCGGCGTCTACGGCGACTTCGCCGAGGAGGTCATGGCGATGCCGGTGATCCGCGGGGTCAAGACCGAGAGCGAGAAGTTCGCGGGCGCGCTGCAGAGCAGCTGCATCGAGGCGATGATGCAGGACGGCAAGGCCCTGCAGGCCGGCACCAGCCACGACCTCGGGCAAAACTTCGGCAAGGCCTTCAACGTCCAGTTCCAGACCCAGGCCGGCAACCGCGAGTACGTGTGGCAGACCTCGTGGGGCGTCAGCACCCGCCTGATCGGCGGCCTCATCATGACCCACGCCGACGACGCCGGCCTGGTCCTGCCCCCGCGCCTCGCACCGATCCACGTCGTCATCGTCCCGATCTTTCGCAGCGACGACGAGCGCAGCCGCGTGATGGCGGCCGCCGAGCGCATCAAGGCCGAGCTGGTCGACATCGACATCTCCCCGCCGCGCGCCCGCTACCGCGACTTCCTAGAGGTCGTCATCGACGACCGCGACATGAAGCCCGGCGCCAAGTTCTACGACTGGGAGCGCCGCGGCGTGCCCGTGCGCGTCGAGCTCGGACCCAAGGACCTCGAGAAGGACCAGGTCTGCGTCAAGATGCGCGTCGACAGCGAGGCCGGTAAGGGCAAAGAGTTCATCCCCCAGGCCCAGTTCATCGCCACCATCCGCGAGCGCCTCGCCAAATTCCAGGACGCCCTGCTCGCCGCCGCCCGCGCGCGCCTGGCGGCCCGCAGCGTCGAGCTCAACACCTGGGATGAATTCCTCAAGACCTTCGCCGGCGAGCAGAGCAGCTTCGCCTGGTGTCACTGGGACGGCACCCGCGAGACCGAGGCGCGCATCAAGGAACAGACCCGCGCGACCATCCGCTGCATCCCGCTGCCGGGCCAGGGCCCCGCGCCCGAGCCCGGCCAGTGCATCGTCACCGGCAAGCCCAGCGCCCAGCGCGTGCTGATCGCCCGCGCCTACTGACATTCGGGGCGCTCGCCCCCTGGGCGCTGCAGCCCCCTCCGGGTCGAAGAGTCTGCGCACTTGCGCACCTGTTCGACCCTTTGAATTTGTCGCGGCTTTGGGCTACCTGTGCCGCATGAATTCCCGACTTAACTCGCTCGTCCCGCTCGCCCCGCTGTTCGCCTCGTTGCTCGCCGGCTGCTTCGGCAAGGACAGCTGCAGCGACTTCAAGGGCGGCACGTACATGCAGACAGTCGAGCTCACCCCCGCGGAGTACGAGCAGTGGCTGATGGGCATGCCTCCGGGCGCCTCGTCGACCGGCGGCGCCACCACGTCGACGGGCACCGCCGACACCGGCACCGCGGGCGGCGAAGGCGGCGGCTCCACCGGCGGCGTCGGCG
>NZ_JACCSO010000779.1 GCF_013812955.1 Nannocystis sp.
CCTGGCAAGGACGAGGCCCTGAAGATCCCGCTCGAGGTTCGCTCCGCGGCGCCGACGCCCAACCACACGAGCCCGCCCCCGAACGTGTCGAAGCCGGTCAGCAGCAAGAAGCCGCCGGCATCCGCTGTCGAGCCGCCGCCGCCGGCCACCAAGCCCAAGCCGAAGCCCAAACCCGACGACGACGACATGTTGATGACGATCCCCAGCAAGAAGGGCAAGTGACCCCCCGGTCGCTCCGCCGCCGCTGCTGTCGCCCGCGTATCTCTCGCCCCTCGTGAACCCTCATGCATAGAACCGTCGCCACGCTCCTGGCCGCATCGCTCCTCGCGTCGAGCGCGGACGCCCGCGCCGCCTCGCTTCCGAG
The DNA here is from genome assembly GCF_013812955.1 of Nannocystis sp. Lineage (GTDB taxonomy): Bacteria > Myxococcota_A > Polyangia > Nannocystales > Nannocystaceae > Nannocystis. Next base: position 365 of record NZ_JACCSO010000779.1, read on the forward strand.
CGCTCGTCCCGGCATGCTCCTCCTGGCGCCCGCTGCGGGTGCATCGGCTGCCGCGGCCGAGACCGAGACCTTCGAGACGCTGGTCGGTCTGGCCACCGGGAAGTTCAAGGAGAAGGATTACGCGGGTGCGGTCGCGCTGTTCGAGCGCGCCTACGCGGTCCAGCCCGAGCCCGCCATCCTCTTCAACATCGGTCGCATCTACGAGGAGGCGCAAAACGCCGAGGCCGCGATCGGCTACTACGAGAAGTTCATCGCCGACGAGAACGTCGAGCCGAAGGACCAGGAGAAGGCGGTGCAGCGCCTCCAGGTGCTGCGCACCATCGTCGAGATCCGCGAGAAGGAGAAGGCCCGGACCAAACCCAAGCCGGCCGATCCCAAGCCGGTCACCGAGCCCAATCCCGTCAACCAGCCCCAGCCCGTCGCCCAGCAGCCATCTGACCAAAAGCCGGCAAAGCCGGGTCGTCTGATGCGCCCGATCGGCTTCACCCTGCTCGGCACCGGCGCGGCGCTGGTGATCGGCGGCGCGGTCGCGGGTGGTCTCGCCAGGGCCCAGTACAACGTCTTCGCCGACGCCAAGACCCTCAGCGACCAGGAGGCCGCCGGCACGCGCGGCCGCTCGCTCGCCCGCACTGCGGACGGCCTGTTCATCGCCGGCGGCGTGATCGCGGCGGTCGGCGTCGTGCTGCTGATCGTGCCCGCCGTCCGCAAGTCCCGCGCCGCTCAGGCCCTGTCGCCCCAGGTCTCCCCGACCCAGGTCGGCCTCGGCTTCACCCATCAGTTTTAACGCTTGCTCGGAGCTCGCCCCCGCATGTTGCCCACGCTTTCTTCGATCCTGCGCCGGCCCTTTTCGTCGCGCACACGCGCCGGTCTGTTCGCGCTCGCCGGCCTCGGCGGGCTCGCCCTCGGCGCCTGCTCGGCCGTGCTCGATTTCACCGAGTGCCGCGAGGATGTCGACTGCGCCGACTTCTTCACGACCGACCAGAAGCCGATGCAATGCGACAACCAGCAGTGCGTCGCGCGGGCCCGCTGCACCTCGAATTCGCAGTGCACCGGCCTCGGTGACGAGTACATCTGCAACCTCAGCGGCTCGTGCGCCAAGACCACGTCCGACCAGTGTGCCGCGCCGATCTACCCCGGCGACATGGCCAGCGACAAGGTCGTCTTCATCGGCTCGATCGTCGCCCGCAAGGGCGATGACGCGGCCCTCGGCGCCGCCGCAGAGAAGGGCTTCAAGGCCGCGCTCGACGACTTCCACGCCGGTGGCGGCACGGTCAACATCGGCGACGAGGCGCAGATGGTCGCGCTGGTCCCGTGTGACTCGGGCGGCTCGGTGGTGCAAGCCGTGGCCGCAGCCAGGCACCTCGGCACCGGCCTGACGGTCCCGGCGATCCTCGGCCCGCTCGACGACGACGAGCTCGTCAAGGTCGCCCAGGACGTCAGCATCGCCAACGGCGTGCTCGCGTACACCCACAGCCCGAGCGCGACCACCGACATCGACTTCGACGACAAGAGCCTGGTGTGGCTCACCAACCCGCTGGCCGAGTTTCAGGGCCGCGCCTTCGGCGAGCACCTGCAGCACGAGATCGACGCCGGCGTGTTCGACACCACCGACCCGGCGGCGACCCTGCTGTTCGCCCAGGACGAGTACGGCTACAGCATGTACTACGCCCTGGCCACGCAGACCCAGGACGGCCAGCCCAACCGCATCCCGGAGATCAACAGCCAGGTCGTCTCCTCGTACAGCAACCTCGACACCGGCAAGCTGCGCATCGACAGCTTCGGCGACACCGACGTCCTGATCATCCTCGGTGGGGCCGAGGTCGCCGAGCTGCTCAAGCACTTCAAGACCACCAGCAAGCCGTGGCCCCGCCGCGTCTATGTCGCGCAGCGCTCGTTCGCCGCGGTCAAGGCGCTGGGCGATACGACCCTCATCGACAGCCTGCGCGCGATCGGCCCCGACCTCGAGACCGAGGGGCTCGCCGCGCTGCGCAAGCGTCTCGCCGATCCCGCCGCGCCGGCCGAGATCGGCCTCGCCTACGACGCGGCGATGGTCACCTTGCTGGCGATGAGCAGCCACACCAGCAGCGAGCCGATCACCGGCGTGTCGATCCGGGCGGCGATGGGCAAGCTGAACGACGCCGCCGGTACGGCCGTGTCCTTCGGTGATGCCCCCGCCGTCTTCGTGAAGGCCGCCGTCGCGGCGCTGCGCGCCGGCAAGACCCTGAACCTCACCGGCGTCAGCGGTCCGCTCGACTACCGCAAAGACGGCTCGATCTGCGGCGACATGGCCGCCTACGGCCTCGACGCCACCGGCAAGGCCCTCGTGCCCGTCGAGCGCTTCACCGCCGATTGCAGTCAGTCGCCGATCACCGGCACCTGGGCGCCGGTTCCCTGAGCTTCAAGCCGCTGGCCTCAGCCGCTGGCCTCACAGCCTGCGCTGAAGCCCTGAACCGAAACTCGACGCGGG
>NZ_JACCSO010000007.1 GCF_013812955.1 Nannocystis sp.
GCCCAGGCCTGGCGCTGCCGGCAGCGTTCGGGGCCGGCGAGCTGGGACTCGCGCAGGCAGCCGGGCCAGCGAGCCGCGGCGCGCCGGATCGCCGCGTCCTGTTCGGGGCCGCGGGGGAGCGCCTCGAGCGCGGCGAGGGCCAGGTATTTCTCGCGCATCGCCGCGCAGGTGGTTTGGGTGAGGGGTCGCAGTTGCCACCGCAGCTGCCAGGGCCGGAGCTCATGCGGGGCCATGAAGGTGAGTGTAGCCCTCGCCAGGCGCCGAGAGATCGGTATGCTGATCGGGCCCGAGCGGACGAGAGCGCGGCAGGGCCGGGAGACTTTCCCGCGGAAAGGTTGACGAACGCCGTGGAGCGCCCTTCCAATCGAGCCATGATCCAGGGCGCCCCCGCGTACGACTCGCCGACGTCCGACGTCGATGAGGCGCCGCGGGTCGAGTACCTGAGCAGCGCCGAGCAGTTCATGCTGTCGCAGGCGCGAGCCGGTAATCCGCGGGCGCTGCGACAGTTCTACGACGACCATCAGGCGCAGGTGCGCGGGCATCTCTATCGCCTGCTCGGCCCGGACTCGGAGATCGACGATCTCGTCCAGACGATCTTCGCCCGCGCCTTCGTGGCGCTCGCGGCCTTCAAGGGCAACTCGACGCTCAGCACCTGGCTGTATCGCATCACCACCAATACGACCCACAACCTGCTGCGCCAGCGCTTTCGTCGCGGCCGGGTCAAGGCTGCGTTTCAGTGGTGGCTCAGCGGACGCGCCGCGCTGCTGCAGGCCAGCCAGAGCGACGTGCGCGACGAGGCCGGCCGCGTGCTCCAGCACCTCGCGCCGGACCTCCGCGAGGTCTTCGTCTTCTATCACTACGAGGGCCTGACCCTGCAGGAGATCGCCCAGATCCTCGACAAGCCGCTCTCGACGATCGGCGACCGCCTCACCCGCGCCCGCAAGCGACTCCACGAGCTCGTCACCGCGACATGACCCACGCCGACGACAACCTGCCGACGGACGGCACCTCGCGCTACGGCTGCCTCGAGTCCCACGAGGACGCCGAGTTCGCCGTCGCCGATCGCCTGCACCCCGCCGCGCTCGTCCGCTTCCGGACCCACCTGCGAGCCTGCAGCGATTGCCGGCGCATGCACGCGATCATGGAGGCCGTCTACCGCGGCCCCGACCCCGCCGCCTCCGGGGCCGGCATCATCCGCGGCGACCGCGAGTTCGCCGCCATTCTCCGCCGCATCCCCGACGAGCGCCCGCAGCCGTGGCCCCAGCGCGTCCTTCATACCTCCGGCGTCGTCGCGCTCGCGACCACCGGCGCCGCCCTGGCCCTGGCCCTGCTCGTCCGACCGGGCGGTGAGCCCTCGCTCGAGCACATCCCGCACGGGGGCATCACCGCCTCGCTCGGCAGCCCTGGCGCCGAGCCCGGCGCGATGAACAGTGAGCTCGCCGAGCCCGGCGCGGGTGAGCCCGGCGTCGCGCCGCACCAGGCCCAGGTCGACTACGGGCGGGTCATCGCCGGTCGCGGCTTCCTGTCGACGCCCGGCGACGGTCCACCTGTCCTTACGGACACATTCACCGTCGGCACCCGCTTCGCCACCGAGCCCGGGCAATCGCTCCAGGTCGGGCTGCTGGGGCGCATCCTCGCCAACTTCGAGCCGGGCACCGACATCGACTGGACGCAGGCGAGCCCCGGTGCGATCGACCTGACGCTCGTGCGCGGGCTGATCGCCGTTCGCTACGAGCGCCAGCCCGATGACCCGGTGCTCAACATTCACACGCCCTCGGCGCTGGTCCGCGTCGTCGGCACCGTCTTCACCGTCGAGGTCGACGCCGAGGGCAGCACCACGGTCGCCGTGCTGCGCGGCAAGGTCGAGGTCTTGAACCCCGAGGACCAGGCGCTGGTCGGCGAGGTCCATGCTGGCTACCGCTTCAACCCCGAGCGTTCGACCTACACCGATGTCGGCCGCGAGGAGGTTCGCGTCGCCATGCCGCTGTCCAACGAGGGCCCCGGCGAGGGTGATGTCATCCGCAGCGCCGACGGCACGATCCCGGCCAGCTGGGTGGTGCCGGGCTTGCCCGCCGCGACCTCGCTGCGGCGCATCGAGAACATCCTGACGCCCGCACCGCTGCCCGAGCCGCGCGAGCGCCCGCCGGTCGCCCGCAGCGATCGCCGCTATACCGCCCTGCTCGCCGCGGCCAAGGCCGACGACGGCCAGGCGCTGATCGACAAGCTCGTGCGCGACGCCGCCGAGACCCGCCGCGAGGAGGGCCGCGCCGCGCTCGAGCATTGCAAGTCGCTGTATCAGTCGGCCCAGTCGCGCTACCTCTCGGCCCGCTGCTTGACCCGCTTCATGGCCGAGCACGGTGAGGACGAGGACCTCGTCGAGGGCCACCTGCTGATCGGCATCCTGCGCATGGACTTCGCCAGCGACTATCCGGCGGCCAAGCTGGCGTTTCAGCGCTTCCTCGAGCGCGCCCCCTCGCACCCCGAGGCCGAGCTCGCCCGTTATCGCTTGTGGCTGGCGAACATCGAGCACGGCGACATCCCCGGCGCCGTCGAACGCGGCCGCGAGTATCTGCGCCGCTATCCCAACGGCAAGTACGCCGGCAAGATCCTGCAGCGCTTCCCGAAGCTCGTCTCGGAGCTGTGATCGCCGCGCTGCGGATCCACCCGTGGATCGGCGGCGGATGGTTCGGCTCCGCGCAAACTCGGCCGGTCGCGAGCGTGTTCGCGCGATCATATGTCCTCGAGGCCATGTGGCGCTCACCCTCGCGTCCCGCGCCGATCTCCGCGAGTCGCGCTCGTCTGCCTTTGTTGTGCTACCACCGAATCTCGACCCACAACCGGGCCAACGCCCTGGAAGCGATCAATCATGCCAAAGAAGATCTTCATCGGTAGCCTCAGCCTAACCACGACCAACGTCACCATCGCCTCGACCTTCTCCCCCTACGGGACCATCGTCACCTCCGGCATCGATCGTGACGCTGCGGGCCAGCCGCTCGGCACCGCCCAGGTCGAGTACAGCACCGACCAGGCCGGCACCAACGCGATCGCCGCGAAGCACCTCAGCGTGCTCGACGGCAACACGATCACGGTCCAGTAAGCGCACATGCGCACACCATCGACGGCCCGCGATGCGGGCCGTTCGCGTTCCTTCCCGCGGCTCCGTGGATACCCGCCCCTCGCGGAAACCCTGGCGGATGATCCGGTCCAGCGATCCGGTTTTGTTATACTGCTGGCCCCTTCGCTTGGAGTTTTGTGCATGGTTTTGGTCCCGGTAAAAGCCGACCTATCGGCAAAGACGTGCATCGTCGCAGGCGGCAGCGGTGGCCTCGGCAAAGAGATCGCCCGCAATCTGGCAGCGATGGGCGCGACGGTCATCGTCACCTCTCCCGGCCTCGATCGCGCCGATGCGGCCCGGGCCGACATCGTCGCCTCGACCCAGAGCCGCCGCGTCTTGGCGATGAAGCTCGACTACAGCAATCGCCTCTCGGTGAAGGAGTTCGCCGACACCTTCTGCGAGCGCCACCCGCGGGTCGACCTCCTCATCCACGCCGCCGCCTGGTGGTCCGCCGTGCGCGAGCAGAGCCCCGACGAGATCGAGACGACCTGGATGACCAACGTGCTCGGTCCGCACATCTTGAACCGCCTGCTCACCGACCGCCTCAAGGCCAGCGCCCCCTCGCGCGTCATCCACCTCGCCTGCGCCGACGCCGGTGACCTCGACGTCGAGGACACCGACTTCGACCGCCGCCGCTTCGACGGCTGGACCGCCTTTCGCCAGAGCCAGCAGGCCGCCCAGATGCTCGCCTCGTCGCTCGCCCCGCGCATGGCGATCCACGGCGTCAACGTCCAGCTGTGCATCCCCGCCAACAACGTGCGCAGCGGCCTGCACCGGCGCGCCCGCGGCTTCAAGCGCCTGCGCCTCGCCATCGCCAGCAAGCTGTTCGGCGTCAGCCCGGTGGTCGCCGCCGACGCGCCGACCTGGCTCGCCGCTCGCGCCGAGTTCAGCGCCAACAATCAGATGTTCGTCGGCCGCAAGGAGGTCGAGCGTCGGTTCCGCGACGCGGCGAAGAGCCAGATCTTGTGGGACGCCGTGGAGCACCAGGTCAACGGCCTGATGTCGAAGCCCGGCCTCGGTCAATCCGGTCTGTTTCGCCTCCCCCTCTGAGCGCGAGGCCGGCTGCTGACCGCGCTTGCGGGGCCGACCCCGGCCTCGCTAAGCTCGCGCGATGATCGTCGACCTCACGCCCGGACGACCCGAGCTGATCGAGCAGGCCGCCGCGCTGCTCAGCGAACGCATGCCCGAGGGCTGGCCGACCCCAGGGCTCGCGCGTGAGCACCTGCGTGAGCTGCTCGACCCGGCCCACATCATGCGCGGCTTCGTGCGCGGCCGGCAGCTGCTCGGCTGGGTCGGCGGCCTCGAGCGCTACGCCGGTCACGTCTGGGAGCTGCACCCCCTGGTCGTGCGCGCCGACCACGAGCGCCGCGGCGTCGGCCGGGCCCTGGTCGAGGACCTCGAGCACCGCGTCATCGGCCTCGGCATCCACACGATGTTCATCGGCTCCGACGACGAGCTCGGGCTGACGAGCCTCGCGGGCATCGACCTCTACCCCGATGTCATCGCCCATCTCTCGCGCCTGGAGAACCTCCGCGGCCACCCGATCGGCTTCTATCAACGCCTCGGCTATCAGGTGATCGGCGTGATGCCCGATGCCAACGGCTTCGGGCGCCCCGACATCTACCTCAGCAAGCGACTGATCCCCGCGAGTCCAGCATGACCAGCATGACCGGCATGACCGGCATGACCGGCATGACCGGCATGACCGGCTGAGCTCGCGAGCCGCCGCTCACCAGGACGGCTTCTCTTCCTCGGGGCCCGGGTCGGGCTTCGCCGCGCCGCCGCCGGCGGACGCGCCCGCCTTGTCGTCGGTCGGGGGCGGCTCGACCACCTCGGGCATGGCGGCCGGCGGCTGTGCGGTCGGGCCGGGGCCCAGGGTCGGGGTGGTCGGAGCGGGCGCCGCCGGGGCCACGGGCGCCGCCTTCGTCTCGACCTTCTTCTCGTCGTCCTTCTTCCCGCAGGCGGGTGTGCCGGCGGTGGTTGCCAGGAGGACGGTCATGGCGAGGAACTTCTCCGCGTCGATCTTCATCGCGCGAAGGTAGCAGACCTCGCCTGCCCGGTCACTCACCGCTCAGGACGCTTGTGAGCGCGTGGCCGGCTTTAGGAGCCCGCCGAGGCCCATCGCCGCGAGTGCACCGGCCTGGATCTGCTCGCACACCTGGTTGATCGCCTGCGCGCCCTCGGGGTGCGCGTCGACCACCGTCCGCAGCGGGCGGCTGCCGGCCGGCGTATCGATCAACTTCACGATCGCGTCCGCGACCGCCTGCGGCTTCGGTGCCCCGTCGCCCGAGAACATCCCGGCGAGCCCGGCCCCGATCTGCTCCGGAAGCTGCGCGAGCGGGCCGTGGCCGGCCGGGCGCTCCGGGTCGGCCGGCGCCAGCATGCAAACGATCGCCGTAAGCACAATGTCCATCCCGCGACGATCGAGACGGCCGGTAGCGCCCCGTCGGGACGCTCACCGGCCGTCATCGATCGCTGTGCGGATGTCGCCCGGATCTCGCCGGTCCGGTCAGTGCGCGGCCGGTTTGGCCTGTCCCTGCGAGTGGATGAATTCGGCGAGCGCCTCGATCTCCGCCGCGCTCAGCTTGTCGGCGAACTTCGGCATCTCGGCGGTATCGCCATACAGGTCCGGCTCCGCCGAGTTGCGGATCACCCGGGCGATCCACGCCGCGCTGCCGCGGCCCGCGAGCGTCGGCCCCGTGCCCGACTTTCCGGCCTCGACCTCGTGGCAACCACTGCACTCGAGCGTGCTGTCCCACAGCGCCTTGCCGGCCGCCACCATCGTCGCGTCCGTCGCCCCCACCTCGGGGCCCGCGAGGCTCAGCATGTACTCGACCGTCGCGCGCAGCTGCTCGTCGGAGACCGCCGACGCCGGCACCGGCTCCATCGTCGTGTGCGCCTTGGTGCCGCCGTAGAACCGCTTCGAGCGCGGGTCACGGACCAGCGCGAACAACCACTCGCGGGTGCCGTAGTCGTCGAAGCTCGGGGCCTCCTCGCCGCCGCGACCCTCGATGGTGTGGCAGGCCTGGCAGTGCTCCTTGAACAGCTTGCGGGTCTTCTGCTTCGGGTCGTTGTCGAACACCGCGATGCCGCCGGCCGGTGGCACGCCCTCGAGCGCGAGCTTGCGGGCGCGGGTCGCCTCTTCCTCGGCGACCACGAGGCCGTGCTGATAGCTCTCGTTGCGCGCGTCCTCGACGATCGCCAGGGCGGTCAGCGCGGTCACGCCGGCCATCAGCAGGCCGACCACGCTCAGCGCCGGCCAGCGGGCGCTGGCGCGGCGGGAGGTGGCCCGGTCGATCCATGGCAACGCGAACAGCGTCACCGCCACCGCGCCGGGCAGCAGCACCGTCGCCACGATCTGCAGCGGCCCCTCGAAGTACTTGAGCAGCTGGTACAGGAACAGGAAGTACCACTCCGGCCGGGCCACGAAGTTGCTCGCCGGATCCGCGGGCGCGAACAGGTCGGCCCCGTGGGTCTGAACCGTCAGCCCGATCAGCGCCGCCGCGCAGATCGTCATCGCCAGCACGTCGAGGAACAGCTGGTTCGGCCAGAACGGCTGGGTCTTGCGCTTCAGCTCCGCGTCGTCGAGCTGCGCCGGCGGCGTCACCCCGTGGCGCCGAAACAGCGCGATGTGGGCGGCCAGCAGGCCCCCGAGCGCCAGCGGCAGCACGAACACGTGCAGCGCGAAGAACCGCGTGATCGTCAGGTTGCCGTACTCCGGCCCGCCCTGGATCACCTGCTGCAGCCCGCCGCCGCCGGGCACCGAGCCCATGATGCCCGTCGCCACCTGCGTCGCCCAGTAGCCCTTCTGATCCCAGGGCAGCAGGTAGCCGGTCAGCGCGAACGCCAGCACCAGCCCGCCCATCGCCAGGCCCGTCCACCAGTTGACCTCGCGCGGCGCCCGATAGGCCCCGGCCCACACCACTTGCAACAGGTGAAGCACCACCACGACCACCATCGCCGACGAGCCGTGATGATGCAGCCCGCGCAGGAACCAGCCCGCGCTCACCTGGTCGTTCAGGTAGGCCGTGCTGGCCCACGCGTCGGAGGCCGACGGGCTGTAATAAAACGCCAGCAAGATGCCGAGCACCACCTGTTGCATGAACAGGAAGGTCAGCACCGAGCCGAACACATACTGCCAGCGCGCCCCGCCCGGCACCGGCTCGTCGAGCGCCTTGGCGATCGCCGAGCCCAGGCCCGTGCGCGCCTCGAACCATTCACCCGGCCGCATCAGACCGGCTCCTTCGCCGCCACGCCCTGGCGAAACCTCTGGAAGCGGATCGCCACCAGGCCGTTGTTCTCCTCGAGCTCCAGCGTATCCATCGGCCGCGGCGAGGGCCCGGCCTCCACCTTGCCCGCCAGGTCGAAGGCCGAGCGGTGACACGGACACTTGAACTTGCCCTCGCCCACATCGAAGTCGACCGCGCAGCCCAGGTGCGGACACGCGGTCGACAACGCCTGCAGCGCGCCGTCGCGCTCGAGCACCCAGCACGAGCCCAGCTTCACGTTCGACTCGCGGCTCCACGCGTCGCGGCGGTCCGCATACAGGTCGACGCGCACCGGCACCGCCCCGAAGGCCTCGCGCTTGCCGACCGCCAGCATCGCTCCTGCATCGCCCGGTCCGGTTCGCAGCGGATGCACCAGATAACCGAGCGCCGGCACGATGGGCACCGCGGCCAGTCCACAGCCGAGCGCGCCGACGCCGAGCTTGAGCAGCTTGCGTCTGGAGGCTGCCTCGGGGGACAGGTCCTCGGGTTCCATGACATGCGGGTCGGCCCCTGGGAGATCTCGTTCGTGGCTCATGAGCACTCCTGGATGAAGCTCCAGCATAACCGCGAGCCGGCCTCATGTGCAGCCCGGGGCGCGACCCCGCGCCGAGGCAATACCCGCGTCGAAGTCCGCACCGAAATTCGCGCTACAGTCCGCGCGTGCGCTCGCCCTTCCTCCTGGCCGAATCCGGTCCCACCACCCTCAAGCCGGCCCGCTGGGGCGGCACCCGTTTGGCGGCCCTGCGCGGCGCAGATCTGCGCCGCCTCCCCGAGCTGCAGGGCCAGGCCATCGGCGAGTCGTGGGAGTTCTCGACCCTGCCCGGCCAGGAGAGCCGCGCCGAGGGCCGCCCGCTCGGCGAGCTGCTCGGCGCCCCGCTGCCCTTCCTCGCCAAGTTGATCGACACCGCGCTGCCGCTGAGCGTGCAAGTGCACCCAGGCGACGAAGACGCCGCGCCCGGCAAGGAGGAGGCCTGGATCGTGCTCGCCGCCGACCCCGGCGCCTGCGTCTGGGCCGGCCTCGCAGAGGACCGCGAGCCCGCGGAATTTCAGCGTGCAGTCGCCGCTGGCGCGCCGCTGCTCGCGCTGTTGCAGGCGATCCCCGTCGTGCCCGGCAGCGTCATCCTCGTCCCCGCGCGCACCGTGCACGCGATCGGCGGCGGGATCTTGCTCGCGGAGATCCAGCAGCCCCGCGACTGCACCTACCGCTTCCACGACCACGGCAGCGAGCGCCCGATCCAGCCCGAGCAGGCGCTCGCGACCGTCGACCTCCAGTCCCGGCCGCAGCTGTGGCAGCCGGGCGAAGCGCCTCGCGTCCTCCGCGGTCGTCACCTCGTGCTCGAGATCCTCGGCCCCGGCGCCCACCGCCGCGATCGTCCCGCCACGCCGAGCCTGCTCGTGCCGGTGCACGGCCGCGTGGACGCCTGCACCCATGACACCCATGACACCCATGACGAGCATGACGAGCGACGCACCCTGGAGCCCGGCGCCCTGACCCTGGCCCGCCGCGGCCCCTGGTGGCTCGAGCTCGCCCCCGGAGCCCTGTGCGTGCTCGGCAGCGCTGCAAAATCCGACACCGCGAGCGTTGCATGACGCCACAGTGCCCGCCGCGACACCGCCAAGCCATGGAGATCGCTGGACCTGCGCCCTGTCCTGAGTTTTGCTTGAGTGGTCCTCGGAGCCTCTCGCCATGTCCAAGCATCTTCGTCCGCTGTGTGTGCTCGCGCTCGCCCTGACCGCCCCCGTCGGCTGCTTCGAATTCTCCGACTTCGGAGCCGACGACGTGAGCAACGTGGAGATGCGCGAGGCCCTCGACGAGGTCGTGCTCGCGGGCCAGGGTCAGGCCGTCGAGAACGAGATCATCGAGATCACCACCGACTTCACCCTCGGTGAGGCCGCGCAGACGATCGCCAACAAGCTGCGCGACGCCCTCGAGAGCCAGATCCCCTGCTCGACGATCACGGCCCAGGACAACACCCTGACCCTGGACTTCGGCGGCCTCGACGACACCTGCTTCTACAACGGCCACACCATCGCCGGCATCATCACCCTCGAGATCACCTACGACGCCATCGCCGGCGAGGCGGTCGTCGTCCACAATTATCAGGACCTCACCAACGGGGTCGTGACCCTGACCGGCACCAAGACCGTCACCTGGGACGAGCAGTCGCGCCACGTCGTCTCCGACCTGATGATCGCCCGCGACGGCCAGAGCGTGCACAGCACCTCCGATCGGATCATGACCCTGCTCGACCCGGCCGCCGGCCTCGCCGGCGGCATCATCCTCAACGGCGGGCACCACTGGGACAACAACAAGGGCCCCTGGGACCTCGCCATCGACGGCGTCGAGGTCCGCTGGCAAGACCCCGTGCCGCAAGCCGGCGACTACACCCTGGACACGCCCAAAGGCAAGACCATCGGCCTCGGCTTCGATCGCGTCGACGACGACACCATCGCCGTCACCCTCAGCAGCGGCGGCAAACAGCGCGTCTTCCACGTCAGCCGCAGCGGCCAGGTCGACGACGCCTGAAGATCTCCATCACGTGCGCCAGCGCGCGACATGAAGCGTCCGTGTCCCGCGAAGCTTTCGGATATCATCGCCCGATGAACCTAATCGCACGGCGCATCATCCCCCTCTGCGTGGCCCTCCTGCTGCCCGCCTGCAAGGACTCCGAGGCCGGCGAGACCACCTCTGTCACCAATCCGAACGGCACGACCACCGAGGCCGATGCCACCAGCACCGGCACCACGGTCACCCCGACCACCACCGGCTCGAGCACCGGCGAGCCGCCCAAGGACTCCTGCACCGCGATCACAAATGATGCGGCGTGCAAGGCCAACGCCGCGTGCGTCTGGAAGCCCATCGTTCAGTACACGCACGGCAACCAGGGTTGTCAGGGCAGCGTCATCGACTTCTGCATCGCCAAGGAGCTGAGCGGCAGCCCCTCGGCCTGGTACCGCGAGCTCGACGGCGACGCCCAGGTGGTCGAGTTCGGCTACACCCCCGACGACCTGCCCGGCGAGTGGACCGAGTGCGGCTGCGACGGCCCCCTGAGCTGCCTGTGCCCCTCGATCGCCCCGGACTGCCCCGACCGGCTGGAGGAGTTCTGCGGCGCCATCGCCACGAACATCGCGTGCAGCCAGGTCACCAGCCACGGCACCCTCGTCTGCGACTGGTTCTCCGTGTCCCCCGAGGGCCCGAAGGACGACGCCTGCGCCGACGCCGCGGAGACGAACAAGTGCCTGCCCGCGACCAACGTCGGCGACAACGGCTGCACCCCCCCGACCTACAGCTTCCAGCCGTGCGGGACCTGGCCGCAGGACCTGTTCTGGCGCGAGGTCAACGGCATTATCGAGGTCATCACGACCTGCGGACCGCAGCCGGTCGGCTGGACCCAATGCCTCGGTGACGACACCCCGGACCAGCCCGACGAGTGCAAGTGTCGCTGCCTCTGACGTATCATCCGGTGATGCTTCGCCCCTATTGTCTTCCGCTCCTTATCGGCGCGACCCTGCTCGCGCCGCTGGCTTGTCAGCCCGACGCCTCCGAGACCGCCACCGACAGCGCAGCGAGCACCAGCGCGACCACCGGGGCGAACGGCACCACGAGCACCCCGACGACCTCGGACGGCCCCACGGCGCCGACGACGACCACCGGCGAGCCCACCACCACCGAGGCCGCCACCACCGAGGCCACCACCACCGTCGAGGCCACCACCACCGGCGGTCCACCCGCGATCCGCTGCGCCACCATCACCAACGAGATCGTCTGCAAGAACGAGGAGACCTGTAAGTGGAGCGGCGTGGTCTCCTACGCCTACGGCAACCAGGGCTGCCAGGGCAACGTAACCCCGGCCTGCGTCGACAAGACCCCCACCGGCGCCGCCTCGGCCTGGTATCTCCAGGACGAAGGCGACCTCCAGGTGTTCGAGTACGGCTACACCCCCGAGCTCGACGCCGAGTGGAAGCAGTGCGACTGCGACGGCCCGCTCGCCTGCCTCTGCACCTCGGTGACCGAGGCCTGCCCCGAGCGCCAGGAGGAGTACTGCGGCTTCATCACCACGGAGATCGGCTGCGACAACGTCACCTTCATGGGCGCCAACACCTGCGACTGGTTCAAGGTCTCGCCCGAGGGCCCGAAGGACGACATGTGCACGCAGAACCCGGCCAAGTTCCGCTGCCTGCCCGCCACCGACGCCGGCAAGGCCGACTGCACCAAGATCCCGATGCCGCCCTACCCCCTGTGCTCCCAGGATCCGATGCCCCCGGCCCTCCCGCCGATCTTCTGGCGCGAGACCAACGGCATCGTCGAGATCATCCAGGCGTGCGGCCCGGTCCCGGTCGGCTTCACCCAGTGCGAAGCGGTCGACACCCCGGATCAGCCCGACGAGTGCGGCTGCGCGTGCACCTGACCCGCGCTCAGGGCACCAGCACCAGCTTGCCGACGGTGCGCCCCGACTCGAGGTCCGCGTGCGCCTGCGCGACGTCCTTGAGCGGGTAGGTCGTCACCGCCGGCATCCTCAGGTTCCCCGCCGCGAAGCCGCCGAGGATCCTCCCCATCGCCGCGGCGAGCAGGTCCTGACGATGGAACATGTACGACAAATTGAACCCCATCACCGACTTGTTGCGGTTGACGAGGTCCATCGCGCCGAAGCGCGGCGTACGAATATAGTCCCACGCGAGCCGCAACCAGTTGGGTCGCCCGCCGACCCGCGGCAGCATGCTGTGAAAGCCGTAGACCACCAGACGTCCCGCGGGCGCGAGGTGGCGGTAGCTGTCGGCGAGCGTCGACACCCCGTTGGCGTCGAAGATCGCCGCGAAGCCGCCCGGCGCGATCCCTCGGGCCGCGGCCCACAGGTCCGCGCGCGAGCGGTCGATCACCAGCGTCGCGCCCAGCGCCTGCGCCGCCGCCACCTTGTGCTGCCCGCCGACCACGCCGACCACGTGACAACCGACGGCCCGCGCGATCTGCAGCAGCGCCGAGCCGACCCCGCCCGCCGCTGAATGGACCAGCACCCACTCGCCCGCCATCGGCCGCGCCAGCTCGTGCAGGGCGTAGTCCGCCGTCAGGAACACCGTCGGCAGCCCCGCCGCCTGGGTCGCCGACAGCCCCGGCGGGGCCAGGAACACCTGCGAGGCCGGCACCACCACCTGGCTCGCGTAGCCGCCGAAGCGCGTCAACGCGATCACGTCCTGTCCGATCGGCCAGGTCACGTCCGGGCCGACCGCCGAGACCACCCCCGCGACCTCGAAGCCCGGCGTGATCGGCCAGCCGACGAGCTCGCGCGCCGAGGCGTAGAGCCCCATCCGGATCACGCAGTCCGCATAATTGACGCCGATCGCCGCCACGTCGATGCGCAGCTCCCCGGGCCCCGGCTCCGGGCTCTGCGCCTCCTCCAGTGAGAGCCGCTCGTAGCCGCCGGGGCGATGGATCACGACCTTGCGCATGGCCGACCGTGCGGCCTCGGGGCCCTGCGGTCAAGTCCGCTCGGCCCATGCCTGTGAGTTTCGTGACACTTCCGACCACGCCCCGCGCCCAATGGCCCGCCTGCGCAGCCCCCACCGCGCTCCCCACCCCTGGGGCGGGATGCTAGCCTCCGGGCCCGCATGAGCACTGCGACCGGCAAGACCCGCACCGAGACCGACAGCATGGGGCCCATCGAGGTCGGCGAGTCCCACTACTGGGGCGCGCAGACCGAGCGCTCGCTGCACCACTTCAACATCGGCGACGACCGCTTCCCGCGCCCGATGATCCGCGCCCTCGGCCTGCTCAAGAAGGCCGCCGCGCTCGCCAACGCCGAACTCGGCACCCTGCCCCAGGACAAGGTCGCGATGATCGTGCGCGCCGCCGACGAGGTCATCGAGGGCAAGCTCGACGACCACTTCCCGCTCCGCGTCTGGCAGACCGGCAGCGGCACCCAGACCAACATGAACGCCAACGAGGTGATCAGCAACCGCGCGATCGAGCTCGCCGGCGGCGTCATGGGCAGCAAGAAGCCGGTCCACCCCAACGACGACGTCAACCGCGGCCAGTCCTCCAACGACACCTTCCCGACCGCGATGCACATCGCCGCCGCCGAGCAGGTCGTGCATGACCTGCTACCCCATGTACTTCGCCTGCGCGACACCCTCGCCGACAAGGCCGCCGCCTTCGCCGACATCATCAAGATCGGGCGCACCCACCTCCAGGACGCGACCCCGCTGACGCTCGGCCAGGAGTTCTCCGGCTACGTCCAGCAGCTCGACTACTGCGTCGCCGGCCTCGAGGCCGCGCTGCCCCGCGTCTACGAGCTCGCGCTCGGTGGCACCGCCGTCGGCACCGGCCTCAACACCCACAAGGACTACGCCGTCACCAGCGCGCGGCACATCGCCAGCCTGACCGGACTGCCCTTCGTCACCGCCCCCAACAAGTTCGCCGCGCTCGCCGGCCACGAGGCGCTGGTCGGGCTGCACGGCGCGCTCAAGACCCTCGCTTGCGCGCTGATGAAGATCGCCAACGACGTGCGCTGGCTGGCCTCGGGACCGCGCTGCGGCCTCGGCGAGCTGACGATCCCGGAGAACGAGCCCGGCTCCTCGATCATGCCCGGCAAGGTCAACCCGACCCAGTGCGAGGCCATGACGATGGTCTGCGCCCAGGTGCTCGGCAACGACGTCGCCGTCGGCATCGGCGGCGCCAGCGGCAACTTCGAGCTCAACGTCTTCAAGCCGCTCATCATCCACAACGTGCTGCACTCGACCCGCCTGATGGCCGACGCCAGCCGCAACTTCCGCGAGTTCTGCGCCGAGGGCATCACCGCCAACGCCCCGCGCATCGAACAGAACCTGCGCGAGAGCCTGATGCTCGTCACCGCCTTGAACCCGCACATCGGCTACGACAACGCCGCCAAGATCGCCAAGAAGGCCTACAAGGAGGGCACCTCGCTCAAGGCCGCGGCGCTCGCCCTCGGCCTGCTCGACGAGGCGCAATTCGACGCCTGGGTCCGCCCCGAGACCATGATCGGGCCCGAGGAGAGCAAGTAAGTGATCGACGCCCAGCCTTACATCTCGCTTCTCATCCCGCTCTACAACGAGGTCGGGTCGATCCCGGAGATGTACGCCCAGTGCACCGCCGCGTGCACCGCCATCGCCAGGCCCTACGAGATCCTCTTCATCGACGACGGCAGCAGCGACGGCTCCGCCCAGGCCCTCGACGCCCTCGTCCAGCAGGACCCGCGCGTCCGCGTCGTCCACTTTCGCCGCAACTTCGGCAAGTCGTCGGCGCTCGCCGCCGGCTTCGAGCGCGTGCGCGGCCAGGTCGTGCTCACCCTCGATGGTGACCTCCAGGACGACCCCGCGATGATCCCCGACTTCCTCGCCCGCATCGAGGCCGGCGCCGACCTCGTCTCGGGCTGGAAGCAAAAGCGCAACGACCCCGCCGACAAGACCATCCCCTCCAAGGTCTTCAACGGCGTCGTCAGCCGCCTCAGCGGCGTCAAGCTCCACGACTTCAACTGCGGCTTCAAGGCCTACCGCATCGATTGTGTGCGCGAGCTCGCCGTCTACGGCGGCTTCCACCGGTTCCTCCCGGTGCTCGCCCACAGCCGCGGATTTCGCGTCGAGGAGCTGGTCGTCAACCATCGCGCGCGCAAGCACGGCGTCAGCAAGTACGGCTTCAAGCGGATGTTCGACGGCTTCATGGACCTGCTGACGGTCCTGCTGCTCACCCGCTACCGGACCCGCCCGCTGCACTTCTTCGGCATCCCCGGCGCGATCATCGGCGCGATGGGCCTGCTGATCCTGGCCTACCTGGGCTTCGTGAAGATGTTCGGCGGGGCGATCGGTGATCGGCCGCTGCTGACCCTCGGCGTGCTGCTGTCGATCATCGCCGTGCAGTTCCTCGGCATCGGCCTGCTCGCCGAGCTGCTGGTCGGCACCTCGATCCGCTCCGCCGAGATCTTCTCGATCCGCGGCGAGAGCGAGGCCACGCCCGAGCAGATCGCCGCCTTCCAGCCCGGCCGCGTGCTCACCTCCGCCCCGCCGCCGGCCGCGGTCGCGCAGACCAGCTCGCCCGGGCTGCCGAGCCCCGGCCGCATGATCAGCCCCCCCGCACCGACCGTCGCCACCGTGCGACCCAACACCTTCCCGCCGGCCGCCATGCCGCAGCCGCGCAACGTCACCGCCTCGAACCCGACGCTCCCCCAGGCGCGGACGACCACCGCACCGAGCCCGATCGTCCCGCAGCACCGCGCGGCGTCGTCGTCCAATCGCGGCCTGCAGGTCGACATCGACACCGATGACGACGACGGCGAGCCCAAGACCGTGTCCATGGAAGCCGAGCGCAACCCCTTCCACCGCCCGCAGCGATAGGCACCGATAGGCACCTCCCCCCCATGACCATCGCCGGCAACAAGCGCAAGCACGAGAGCAAGAACCCGATCCAGGTCGCCCTGATCGACCGCTTCAAGCGGCACGCCGCCGCCCTCACCCGCAGCGCCGCCCCGAAGACCGTGCTCGACCTCGGCTGCGGCGAGGGCTTCATGCTCGACGCCCTGCTGCGCGCCGGCATCGACGCCCAGTTCACCGGCATCGACCTCAGCGAGACCGCCCTCGAGGAGGCCCGCGAGCGCCTCGGCACCCGCGCCAACCTCGAGCACGCCGACGCCCGCCAGCTGGTCACCGACGGTCGCAGCTTCGACATGGTGATGATGCTCGAGGTCCTCGAGCACATCCCCGACCCCGCGCAGATGTTGCCGATCCTCAAGCAGCTCACCCGCGGCCACGTGCTGCTCAGCGTCCCGCGCGAGCCCTTCTTCTGCGCCCTCAACTTCATGCGCGGCAAGAACCTGCGCCGCCTCGGCAACGACCCCGAGCACGTCAACCACTGGGGCCGCCGCGGCTTCATCCGCTTCCTCGAGCCCCACTTCGAGGTCCTCGCCGCGCCCCCCGTGTTCCCCTGGACCATGGTCCTCGCCAAACCCCGCCGCTGACAGCGCCCGGTGAGCGAGCACCTCGCCGCTCCTCTCGACCGGCTACGCGCCGCTCCTCTCGCCGCCGGTCGCCTCGCCGACCGACGCCGGAATTGCTACCGTGCGCGCCATGCCTCGCCTCACCTCCGGCCTCGCGCTCGCTCTGCTCACCGCCTGCGGTGTCCCGGTCGTGCAGCCCCTCGACGAGGCCAAGCGCCTCGAGCCGACCAAAGCTGTCCCCAAGAACAGCAAGACCGCGCCCGCCCCGGCGCCCGCGCCCGCGCCCGCACCCGCACCCGCGCCCGAGACC
>NZ_JACCSO010000039.1 GCF_013812955.1 Nannocystis sp.
CCCCCTCGCGGCCCCAGACCTGGTCGAGCTCGACGTCGGTCTCGCGCAGCGCGTCGGCCGGCGCGGTGAAGAACGGGAAGGCGCCGCCCGGGCGGAAGCTGACGCCGACGAGCGCCCGCTGCTCCGCGGTGTCGATCACGAAGTGCTGACCCGTGACGCCCGCGATCGTCGCGCCGCGGGTGCGCCGCACGAGCCCGAAGCCGTCGCCGTGGTAGGTGCGCAGCTCGTCCTCGTGCAGGTTCACCAGCAGCTGCATGGTCCCGCTCGGCAAGATGCGCTCGCGGGTATGGGCCAGCTCGCCAGCGTCCTCGTAATGCCACAACGATGCCACAAACGGCGCCAACGCGGGCGAGGGGGTGCGCAGGACGGTTGGCATGATCGGAAGGGGCCGCCGAGTCTATCTCAGATCGTCGTCGCCGCCGCCTCGCTGGCGCGGCCGCCTGACGCTGCGAAAGCCAAAATCGTGCTGCCTTCACGCGCGAGACGACTCCTCAAGAGATCGACGTGCTGCCAGTCGTTCTCCGTGAGGTCTTCAAGATCGGTCAGAACGACGGTCTGGGAGCCGGCCGCTTGTAGGCCCTGCACCAGGGCTTCGGGGGTCTCGGGTGTCTCGCTGACGATCGGGACGTCATCGAGCCTCAGCGGCGGGGATCGCGAGATCAATGGCGATTTGACGCGAAAATTGACGAGTGTTATCCTGGATTTATGGCGCGTTTTTGGGGTCGTGCGGGGTTGTGGATCTGGCCGCTGTCGCTCACCGTAGCGACGCCCGGATGTGCAGATCCCGCCGAGCGGGAGGAGACCTCGAACGGGGCGAGCGAGGCGAGCGCGACGTCCACGACCGGCACCGGCAATGGTACGACGGCGTCGACCGGGGCCTCGAGTGATGCGCCGACGAGCGACGGACCGACGAGCGCTGGGCCGACGTCCGGCGGACCGACGAGCGGGGGCCCGGGCACGAGCGGCGGCAGCGACAGCGACGCGGACGCGCCGGCCTGTCCGCTCAGCGACCCTGCGGGGGTGGCGACGCTGGCGCTCAGCCCGGAGCTCTACGCCGACGGGGGCGATCCTTCGAACTCGGCGGCTTGCGACCCGATCAACCCGGAGCGCGGATTTTATCAGTATGTCAGCCTGCGAACGCTCGACGAGAGCACGCTCGCGGACGCCGCGGCGGACGGCCTGTCGCTGCTCTACGGTCAGGTTTTGATACCGGAGTTTCGGGACTCGCCGCTCGACGCGGCGCTGCTCAACAAGGTCTCGGCCTCGCTGGATCTGGTGCGTGAACACGGCATGAAGGTGGTGCCGCGGTTCCACTACTCGGACGACATCGACGAGCCCGACGCGGACCTGCAGCGGATCCTGGGGCACATCGAGCAGCTGAAGCCGATCCTTCAGGAGCATGCCGACGTGATCCTGACCTTGCAGGCGGGGTTCATCGGCGCGTGGGGTGAATGGCACGCGTCGCAGAACGGCCTCGACGCCGCCGGACCACGCAAGCAGATCCTCGACGCGCTGCTGGCCGCGCTGCCGGCGAACCGCACGGTGTCGGTGCGCCGCCCCTCGTTCAAGGATGACGCTTACGGCGGCCCGCTGGCGGCAGAGGCGGCGTACGACGGCAGCGCGCTGGCGCGGGTCGGTCACATCAACGACTGCTTCCTCGCCTCGGACGACGACGAGGGCACCTACCAGGTCGACGGCGAGAAGGAGTACGCGATCACCGACTCGGCGTTCGTGCCGGTCGGCGGCGAGACCTGCGGGGTCAATCCTCCGCGCTCGGAGTGCCCGGCGGCGCTCGACGAGCTCGCCCTGCATCACTGGACCTTTTTGAACCTCGGTTATCACCCGGACGTCGTCGACGGTTGGAAGCAGGCCGGCTGCTTCGACGAGATCGCCTGCCGGCTCGGCTACCGCCTGGCGGTGCGCGAGATCCGGTGGGCCGAGCAGGCCGCGGCCGGGGGCCCTCTCCCAGTGTCGCTGCGGATCTTCAACGACGGCTTCGCGGCGCCCGTGAATCAGCGACCGCTGATCCTGGTGTTCGATGGACCGACGCGGGTCGAGGTCTCGCTTCCCGAGGTCGACGCGCGCAGGTGGATGCCCGGCGCGGAGGCGACGCTGTGCGTCGATGCCCAGCTGCCCGCCGACCTGCCGCCCGGCAGTTATCACCTCGGTTTACGGCTCCCGGACGCGGCCGCGACCCTGGCCGGCGATCCGCGGCAATCGATCCGGCTCGTGAACGGCGAGTGGGACCCCGCGAACGGGATCAACTGGTTCGACGCGATGGTCCAGGTCGAGTGAGAGCAGCCGGACACGACCCCGAGAGCCGGGCTATGTCAATGCGCGGACAGACCTCGCTTCACGGACTCTCCGTGCGCTGTCAGCGGTGACTCTTGATCCACTCGCTGATGCGCAGGCAGGCGGGCACGAACAGGACCGAGCTGAGCAGGCACAGGGTCATGCCGATGACGTTGGTCCAGCCGAGCGAGCGCAGGCCCTGGTGCTGGACGAAGAGCATGCTGGAGAAGCCGATGACGGTGGTGAGGGTGGTGAGGAGCACGGCGCCGCCGGTCTCGCGCACGACCCGGGGGAGGCTGCCGGGCCCGGCTTCGCGGTAGCGGTGGATGAGGTGGAGGCTGTCGTCCTGGCCCATGCCGATCAGCAGCGGCAGGGCGATCAGGTTGAAGAGGTTGAGCTTCCAGTCCAGCAGCGCGAACACGCCGGCGAGCCACAGCAGGGCGATGACGACGGTGAACAGGACGTACAGGGCCTGAGTGACGCTGCGAAACATCAGCAGGGCGGTGACGATCAGCACGCCGAACACGGAGATCATGACGCGCGGTCCGTCGAGGCGGATGGTGTCGACGATCTCCGGGATGACGAAGTAGTTGGCGATCGTGGGCACCGGGCCGGCGCTGCTCTCGAGCGGGGACAGGGCCTCGTAGACGCGCTTGGCCTGCACGTAGTCGGCGGTCTCGCCGCGGACCCAAAAGGCGACGAAGCGGCCGATCTGGCCCTGCATGTCGGTGAACTGCACCTTCACCCAGGCGGGCAGGTCGGCGACGTCGATCGGGCGCTCGACCGCGAGGTAGGGCTCCCAGGTGGCGAGCTTCTCGCTGTCGATCGCGGACAGTGAGCCGCGCTTCTTGTCGATGCGCTCGCGGATGTCGCGGATGACCTCGAGCTTCTCGGCTTGCAGCTCGGGGATGAAGCTGTAGACCGAGAGCACGCTGACGAGCAGGTCGTCCATCTCGCGCAGCCGCTCGGGCGCGTAGCGGTCGATCAGGGTCCGGGTCTCCGGGGCGATGACGGCGTGGGCGGCGGCGATCCGGCCGAGCTCGACGAAGCGCGGGTCGTCGGGCTCGGGCTCGAATTCCTCGTCGTCTTCCTCGTCGTCGGCAGGGGCGGGCGTGGTGGCCGGGGGAGGCGTCGGGGCCGAGGTGGTCGGCTCGGGATCGGGCGAGAGCGCGGGCAGGCCGGTGATCGCGGCGACCTCGGCGTGGCTGAGCTCGAGGATGGCCTGGAGCTGGCGGTGCAGCTCACGGGTCTGGCCGAGGTCGGCGGTGAGCGCGAGGGTGGGGTCGGTCGACTGGATCTTGCCGACGGCGCCGCGAAACTCGCGGTTGCGGGCGCGATCGGCCTCGCTGCTGGTGTCGGGGACGTCGAGATTGTTGAGGTTGTACTCGAAGCCGAGCTGCGGGAGCGTGCTGGCCCCGTAAGCGGCGAGGCCGAGGCAAGCGGTGAGCAGGGCGAGCGCGAGCGCCGGGAACCGTCGCGGAGCGCGGGCGGCGGGCGGCGGCGCAGGAGGCTTCAGGCGGACCTTCCACGGCCAGACGCGGTCGAACAGGAGCACGAGCGCGGGCAGCACGACGATCGCGGCGGCGTAGGCGACGAGGATGCCGACGAAGGCGACGAGGCCGAATTGGGTGAAGCCGCGGAACTCGGCGAGCACGAGCAGGAGGAACGCGAAGGCCGTGCTGAGGGCGCCGCCCGCGGTCGAGACGCCGGTGGTGGCGATGGCGGTGGCGAGGGCATCGCGCGGGGGCAGGCCGCCGGCGAGCTCCTCGCGGTAGCGGGCGAGCATGTGGGTGCCGAAGTCGATGCCGAGGCCGAGCTGGACGGCGAAGATGAAGGCGCTGACGAGGTTCAAGGTGCCGTAGACGAGGTAGGCGAAGGCGAGGGCGACGACGGCGGAGATCAGGAGCGGGAGCAGCACGAGGGGCACGGCTCGCAGGCCGCGGAAATAGGTGGCGACGATCAGCAGCAGCAGGCCGAAGGCGAACAGGCTGCCGTTGATGATGTCGCGCTGGAGGTCGTTGGCGAGCTTGCTGTGGCGGGCGTAGCTGCCGTTGATGGTGACCTCCATCGCCGGGTGGTGGGCGGTGGGG
Organism: Nannocystis sp.; assembly: GCF_013812955.1. Lineage (GTDB taxonomy): Bacteria > Myxococcota_A > Polyangia > Nannocystales > Nannocystaceae > Nannocystis. The sequence goes on from NZ_JACCSO010000039.1 coordinate 4,383, forward strand.
TCGGCCTGGGTGATGGCGGCGTCGACCTCGCGGAAGAGGGTGCGCGCGAACGAGAGGTCGGTGTTGGGGCGAGTCGGTCGGGCGCGGACGACGATCAGGCGACCCTCGTCGGCCTCGAAGTACTCGGGGACCGTGTCCTCGAGGTGGTAGCGGCGGCGCAGCTCGGCCTCGTCGAAGTCGAGCCTGGGCTCGGTGGACGGCTCGTCGTCGCCGAAGGCGCTGAGCTCGCTACGGATGCGGGCCTGGATCGCCGCGATCACCTGGCCGCGCAGCTCGAGCAGGTCGCCGAGCTTGGCGTAGAGCAGGGCGTTGCTCTTGAAGAACGCCGGGTCGCGGTGGAAGAGGACGTAGCGGATGTCGGGGCGCTCGGCGAGGGCAGCGGCGATCTTGGCCCCGAAGGCGAGGTTGGCCTCGCGCGAGGGGCTGCGGATCGAGACGTAGAGGTCCGACTGATTGCCGAGGCGCTCGGCGGCGGCGTCGAGCAGCAGCACGCTCGAGGCGTCGTCGGGGAGCATCGCGCGCAGCTCCTGGTCGATGCCGACCCGACGCGCGCCGAGGAAGCCGAGCCCGCCGATCAGCAGGGCGACGATGACGATCAGCGCCGGGAAGCGGACGATGAAGCTTGCGAGCCGCGGGCCGAAGCCGGCGCCGGGGTGGGGTGCGCCAGGGAGGTCGGGAGCGGTCATGCGCGGCCCGGGTTATACCACCGGCCTCTGCGGCTCGCGGGGTGCGCGGCCGGTGGCGCGAGCGCGGCGCTCAACCGGTCGGCACGTAGCAGGCGCCGACGCCCTCGAAGCCGGGCGCGGGCTCGCTGAAGAGTGGCCGACACAGGCTCGGGGAGACGCATTGAGCGTCGCCGACCGCGAGGTCGCAGGTGTTGGTGCAGCAGTTGCCCGAGGCGCAGCCGGGCACCAGCGCGCCCGCGAGGCAGGCGTAGTTCTCGGCGCAGCCGCGCAGGCTGCCGCCCTCGCAGTTGTGGCCGTTCGTGCCGGTGTCGATCTCGACCGCCATGCCGCACACGAAGCGGTCGTTGGCCTGGCGGCACACCAGGCCCTGCGGGCACGAGGAGCCCAGCGGATCGCAGGACTCGGCGCAGAAGGTCGTGCCGGTGAAGGGGCTCTGGGTGCACTTGGCGGTGTCGCAGTCGGCGTCGTTGCGGCAGCCCTGCAAGCAGCGACCGAGCATGGCGTCGGGGTCGCTGACGAGGCAGACCGCGCCCGACGAGCAGCCGTCCTGGCCGGTGAAGGGCGACGGCGTGCACTCGTCGCCGGGCAGCACCGCGCCGTCGTCGTTCACGCACTGGAACTTGTTCTGCGCGCCGCCGGTGCTGAGGGCGCTGCATTTCTGGCCCTCGGGACAGGTGGTCGGATCGCCGGGCTCGCACTTGAACTCGGGGCCGAAGCCGCCCTCGTCGCCGTCGCTGGCGGCGCCTTCGGTGACGACGACGTCGCCGCTGCCGCTGCTCTCCTCCTCGGGTTCCTCCTCCTGGTTCTCGTTGTTCATGGGCACGCGCTGGCAGGCGGCGAGCGGGAGCAGGCCGGCGAGCACGGCAGGGAGAGCGCAGGACCAGAGGGCACGGACCATTGGGGCAGGCTAGTACGGATCGCCGGTGCCTGCGACCGGACGCGGATCGGCCCGCGAAGGTGCGCAGGCGAGGGCGATAACGCGCGACGGGCGCGGCCGGACGCGGTCCTGCCGCGGGCCGCGACCTGGGCGCGTCGAGGCGGATGGCGACGGATCAAGCTGTCCGCGAGGACAGGCGAGCGACGACCTCGGCGCAGTCGTCGACGAGCTCGCGGGCGGCCGTGAGGGCCTGCTGGGCGGCGCTGTGCGGGCTGAGACCGAGCTGGATCAGGGAGGAGGAGGCGGGGACCACGGGGATCGCCAGCAGCTGCGCGGCCGCGGCTCGGCTGGCGGCGGAGAGCGGGTGAGCGCGGGCCTCGTCGGCGTCCGCGAGGGCGCGCAGGTGGTCGATGTAGCTTCGTCCCCAGCGCAGCAGCTCGTCGTCCCCCAGCCCCTGGGCCATCAGCACCGCGTTGACGGCCATGCCGGCCCCACGACGCGCGTGGGTGACGGCGACGCGGCGGCTCTCGAGCTGGGCCTCTCCGGCGGCGAGCTCCGTCCTCGCCGCGCGCAACCAGGCGCCGGCGTCGAGGCGCCGCAGCCAATGTTCGCCGCGCTCGTCGACCGCCACGGGGCGCCCTCAGGTCGTGCTCGAGGAGCCGCTCGAGCCCGAGGTGGACGAG
>NZ_JACCSO010000041.1 GCF_013812955.1 Nannocystis sp.
CCCCGAGCACGGCCACCGCCAGCCGGGCTCGCCGAGCCCGAGCGCCCACGCCCACCGCCCTGGCCCCGTTCCCAACACCTGTCCCTTCGGCCAGCCCATCGACCACCACCCGCACCGTCCCCACACCTGTCCCTTCGGCCAGCCCGTCGACCGCTACCCGCACCGTCCCCGCACCTGTCCCTTCGGCCAGCTCATCACCGCGCCGCCCCGTCACGAGCCGCTCCAGCGCCGCGCCTTCCGTCGTCAGCAGCGCCGCGATCGCCTCCGCCACCGCGTCCCCACTCGGCGGCCGCGCCTGCGGATCCTTCGCCAGCAGGCGCATCGCCAGCAACGCCACGCCATCGGGGATCGCCCGCCCCGGCGCCGCCTGCCGCGGATCCAGCGGCGGCGTGTTCAGATGCTGGGCCAGGATCGCCATGAAGCTCTCGCCGACGAAGGGCAGCTCGCCGGTGAGCACCTCATACAAGATCACGCCGAGGCCATAGAGGTCCGCGCGGCCATCGAGCGCGGCCCCTCGCGCCTGCTCGGGCGCCAGGTAGTACGGCGTACCCAGCACCGCGCCCGCCTCGGTCTGCACCCCGCCGGACCCCGCCGCGCCGGGCAGCAGCTTGGCGACCCCGAAGTCGAGCAACTTCGCCTGGACTCCTTCGCCCGCCGGCCCGTCGCATGCCAGCAGTATGTTCGCCGGCTTCACATCGCGGTGGACCACGCCGACCCGGTGCGCCGCTGCCAGCCCGCGGGCCACATCGGCCAGCCACGGCAGGATCTGCGCCGCCCGACCGGGCCGCTGCAGGGCCAGTTCGAGGGTCTCGCCGCGCAGCAGCTCCATCGCTACATAAACCCGGCCGGCGCCGAGGTCGGCGCAGTCGAAGACCCGCACGATCGCCGGGTGCGGCACTTGACCGGCCAGCGTCGCCTCCTGGACCATGCGGGCGGCCGCCTCGGCCGAGCCCTGGCCGCCGCGCAGCAGCTTGAGGGCGATGCGCCGGCGCAGGAACATGTGCTCGGCCTCATAGACGCGGCCCATCCCGCCCGCGGCGATCTGCGCGATCAGGCGGTAGCGGCCGTCGATCACCGTGCCCGCCGGCAGCGGCTGCTCCCCATCCGCCGGCGCCGCTGCGATCTCCGTATCCCGCCCGGCCATGCCCCAGGCCACGGTACCATCCGGCGCGCGCGGGTGCTATATCGCTGGCTCGTGGCCACCGGAACCAAGAAGATCGACGAAGTCGCGGCCCTGTTGGAGAAGACCGGCGGTGACGCGCAGCGCCTCGAGGTCGTGCGCCGCACGCAGAAGTTCAAGCGCTCGTGGATCGAGCTCGCCGAGGCGCTGACCAAGGTCCGCGCGACCCGGAGCTTCGCGCGCTGGGGCTTCGAGGACTTCTATGACTATTGCAGCAGCGAGTTGACGCTCAAGCGCGCCACCGTCGACAAGCTGACGATCAGCTACAGCACCATCCAGACCCACGCCCCGGAGGTCCTCGAGTGGGACGGCGTCGCCAAGGCGATCCCCAGCTACGACGCCGTCGATTATTTCTCGCGCGCCGTCGGCCCCGCCAACGACCCCGAGCCCGAGGGCGACGAGCCCGCCCCCAGGGGGCGCAAGCCCGCGAACACCCCCCCCAGAGACCCCGAGCTCGTCCGCGAGATGAAGTCCGCGGTCTTCGACGAGGGCCAGCCCGTCGCCGAGCTCCGCAAGCGCTTCGACCCCGTCCTCCACCCCAGGCCCAAGGGCGCCGATCGCCTCGAGCTGCTCACCAAGGCCTCCGCCTGCGCCCGCAAGCTCGCCGAGCTGCTGCCCGACATCGAGGGCCTCCCGGAGAAGCGCGTCCGCAAGCTCGAGGAGGAGCTCGGCGCCCTGCGCGAGAACCTCGACGGCCTCGCCGAGCCGCTGCGCGAGCAGGTGGCGCGCGCCCAGAAGCGCCTCATGAAGCCGCCGAAGGTCCCCGCCGCGCAGGCGGTTTGAGCGCCAGCGCGCGACCGCGCCAGGCGCCATCTTGCGCGTGCTCACTTGTGCACCGCGACGCAAGGCCGGCGTCTGCTACCATCGTCGACTCGATCGGGAGACACGGCGTGGAACAGAGCCTCACCAGCAAGCGAGCTCAGCCTGGCGGCCCCCGGGCCGCGGCTCGCTCGTCGCGCTCCACCAGGGCTGCAGGTGCGCCGTGACCCGCGACAAATCGGCCGAGCGAGCCGAGCAAGACCTGCGCGACAAGCATGACAGGCAGAACGAGCAGGACCTCGAGGACGAAGAGGACGAGCAGGACGCGTTCGACGGGCTGTTCATCGAGCCGCAGACCAAGGCCGAGCTGACGGCCCTGCGCGCGGCCAACCGCGAGCTGGTGCGGATCAACGAGCGCCTCGCCAACGCGGTCGAGCAGCGCACCGCGGAGATGCTCGGCACGCGCGACAAGCAGGCCCAGTTCATCGCCGACGTCAACCGTCAGGTCCGCGGTCCGCTCGACGCGATCATCGGCTACAGCGAGCTGCTGACCGAGGACCTGACGAGCCTGGAGCTCCACGACCTCGCCCACGACGTCGAGAAGATCCGCAGCGCCGGCGAGGCCATGCTCGACCTGATCGGCGCGCTGATCGAGCGCCGCCGACTCGACGGCGGCTGAAAGGTGCGCTAGGAACGGCGGTCAGCCGATGCCCGATCCTCCGTCACAGCAGCGCGTGCCCCCGCTCCGGTCCGTGAAGGGTCTCAAGGCCGGCCTGCGCCGATTGCCGCGTCTGCTGCTGCCGCGCACCGCCCAGGTCGATGTCAGCCGCCCGCGCGAGGTCTGGCTGGTCTTCCTCTACACCCTGCGCCGCTGGATACGCGTCGACCAGAGCGCCACCCTGGCCTCGAGCCTGGCGCTGCAGACCTTGCTCTCGATCGTGCCCTTCGCCGGTCTGGTGTTGACGCTCGTCGGTCTGCTCGGCAAGGACAGCGGCCGCGACTTCATCGAGAAGATCGCCGGCATGGCGATCCCCGACCACGGCCGCGCCGCCTCGATCGCCGAGTCCCTCTACGAGCTGGCGCGCAACGTCACCCTCGAGAACCTCGGCATCGTCGGCTTCTTCGGCTCGCTGATCGGCGCCTCGCTGCTGTTCTTGACCCTGGAGACCACGATCAACGACATCTGGCGGGTCAAGTATCGCCGCAGCGCGATCGCCAAATTCACGATGTTCTACACGCTGGCCACTCTGGCGCCGCTGGTGATCTTCTTCAGCCTGGCCCATCCGATCGTCGCCACCATCACCAACCAGGCCGGCTTCGCCTTCCTGCCGCTGCTGAGCACCGCCGTCGCCTTCATCCTGCTCAACAAGTTCATGCCGGCCACGCGCGTGCGCTGGCTCGCCGCCGTGTTCGGCGGCCTCGCCGGCGCCGCCCTGTTCGAGCTCACCAAACGCGGCTTCGCCCTGTACCTCAGCAACATGAGCAACTACGAGGGCACCTACGGCGCGCTCGCGGTGCTCCCGGTGTTCTGCGTGTGGGCCTACCTCTCGTGGCTGATCGTGCTGTTCGCGGTCGAGCTCACCTGCGTGCTCCAGCAGCTGCCCCTGGTCCGCCGCGAGGGCTACGTGCCCGCCCCGCTGCGCGAGGACAACGACGAGGGCGTCGGCGCCTCGCGCCTGGCCTGCCGCCTGGTGCTCGCCATCTGCGACCACTACGACCGCTGCGGCGAGCCCCTCGCCGTGCGCGTGCTCGGCGTGCGCTTCCACGTCGACGCCGCCCGCCTCTCCAGCGTCGTCTCCCGCCTCGAGGGCGCCGGCCTGCTGCTCGCCGTCGGCACCGGCGAGCCCGCCCACGTGCCCGGCCGCGCGCTCGACCAGATCAGCGTGCTCGAGGTGGTGCGCATGTTCACCAGCCGCGACGTCGAGGCCGCCCGCGCCGACACCCTCAGCGTCCTGTTCACCGACCTCGACGCCGCCATCACCGCGACCTTCAAGACGATCAGCTTCCACGACCTCATCATCGAGGAGCGCCGCCGTCGCGACGGCCGCCAGCCCGAGCCCCTAGAGCCCGACCTCGTCGCCGTCGCCGCGCAGTGACCTGGCCGCGAGAGCATGTCCTTGCGGACATGTCATTTTTTCTTTTTTTTAGAAACCTCAGTACCAGGAGAAGCCGAGCCCGAAGGTCCCCGAGGTCCGCACCCCGTAGCTGCCCGCGCTCGCGTCGCCGCGCAGCCACAGCCCGAGATTAAACCGCCGCGCCAACCAAAAGTCGTAACCGAGCCCCAGCGCGAGGCCGCCGCCGACGCGCGACTGCTTCTGGACCAGCGTGCCGTCCGCGGCCGGCTCACGCAGCCACGCCGACGACAGCCCGAGCCCCACGCCGAGCCCCAACCCGCGCCCCTTGACCGGAAAGAACAGCGCCTCCGCCAAAAGATTGGTGAAGCCGGAGACCCCGCTGCCACCGGCCCCGCCGAAGCTCGACACCAGCGATCCACCGAGCCCCACCTTCTCGCGCAGGCGCCCGCCCACCCGCAACCAGGCGGTCGCCGCCACCGAGCCCCCGCCGGTCGTCCCCCGCAGATTGCCGCCGCCAAGACCCAGGCCACCGCCGAGGTACCAGTCGTGGCGCACCCGCTTCGCGCTGCTCACCTCGACCGCGGGAGCCGGTGGTCCGACAACTTCTTCGGGTATCTGCGCCGGCGCCCCCGGGCTGGAACCCTCGACCGGACCCTCGGCCTGCGCCCAGCCGTGGGGGACGAGAGCGACACCTGCGCACCACCCCAGGACCCAAAAACCACGGAGCACCCACACAGCATACCGGGCCTTCACCCCGCCCGACAATCCCCGCCGCGTCCCCGCTCCACGCCCTCCACGCCCTCCGCGTCCCCGCTCCACCCGCGCTTGCGCCCACGCGCCGCGTTCGCGGCCGTCTCGCCGCGTCGCTCGTGCACGCGGCTGCGCCCCGACGGGGCCGGCCTTCAGCGTCTCCCGCCCCCCGCTTTGCGCTCGCGCTTGACGTCGCCACCGTGCGATACTGGCGACTGAGCCGCTATGCCCTCGACGCCCCGCCGCAAGTCCGTCACGTCCAGCCCCGCCGCGTCGCTGTTCGGCCTCACCGCGCCATTGCTCGCCCTCCTGGCGGGCGCCTGCCTGGAGGCGCCCGCCACCAGCGACAGCGACGGCACGACCGACGGCAGCAGCAGCGGCACGAGCACCGCCATGCCCACCACCGGCGACGACACCGGCACGCCCGCGCTCGCCGAGGCCCGCTACTTCGTGCGCATCGACGACGAGCCGGTCCCGCCCGTCCGCCTGGAGATGGACCGCGCCAAGGTCCTCGAGGTCTTCGGCGAGGCCGCGACCAAGCAGATCAAGCTGCTCGACGTCGACAGCGCCCCGCTACTCACGGAGGTCCTGGCCCGCATCCAGAGCTCGTGCGGCACCGCGTGGGACGACTTCACCGACGTCGTCGACGAGAAGCTGCCCGAAGATCCCAAGCACAACTGCGCGACCACCGAGCTGGGCATGACCTACGGCCCGGCCTGGAAGACCTCGCCGCAGTACGCGATGGTCCGGCTCCTGACCATGACCCCGCGCAACGGCAACGTCGCGGGCACCGCCCTCGGCCCGCTCTGGACCTACTTCCACGACCCCAAGAAGCACAACAACGCCTTCGGCCTGAGCTTCGAGGACCTGCTCGCCGCCAGCCTGTTCTGCGACGCCGACGACCTCGACAACTGCGTCACGCAGCTCAACTCCTTCGACCAGGCCAACAACCCCGCGTTCAAGGCCAAGGAGAAGCAGCTCCACACCACGCCCTTCATCCCGCTCGCGGTGCTCGCCGACACGCTCAAGGTCACCTTGATGCAGTCGCACCCGAACATCAACAACCCCGACGGCACCCTGCCGGTGACCCTCTACGACGCGCTCTACGACATGAAGCCGCTGGCCGACAAGTTCGGCCCCTTCGGCGTGCCCGGCGATCCCGACTATCACCCCGGCCTGTTGATGCACGACGACGCCGACGACGACGGCACCGACGAGTTCACGACCCGCAGCGACGCGCTCACCGCCGACTTCAAGATGGCCGCGATCGCCGACTCCAACCTCCGGCTCGTCGAGGGCATCGACGCCTCCGCCGGCGCCGGCTCGATGTTCATCAGCACCGCACCCGCGCCGCTCAGCTTCGACTTCTTGGACGAGACCAAGGTCCAGCTCCTCGGCATCGCGCCGGCGCCGATCGTCGACATGCGCATGCGCATCACCGAGCTCCCCACCACCGTCCCGGCCTGCGACGGCACCCACGGCGACGGCGCGACCGCGTGCAAGACCAACCTCCCCGATGCTCCCCTCGGCGGCGAAAAATACGTGTGGGGCCAGCCCCTGTGGTCGCTCGAGCGCATCGTCGCGCAGGCCGCCTACACGGCCTACAAGGACCGGTCCTTCAGCTACTGCTTCATCGAGGGCCTGCCCTGCGACGCGCTGGTCTCGATCGGCGCCGCGTCCGACCCCGCGGGCTGGAGCGTGTTCGACGTCAAGGTCGGCGTCCTGCCCCCCAAGCCCCAATTCTTCTGGGAGCTGCTGCTCGGGGTCGCCCAGGTCGCCGTGCACGACTTCACCGGACCCGACGTCAACGACGTCGACAAGGACCTCAACAAGACCGAGATCCTGAACGCCGCCAACGGCACCCCGGAGATCGCGGAGGGCGACGCCAACCCGATCTTCGCGCTCAAGAACCTCTCGATCGGCCTGACCGCCGAGCAGATGATCGCCCAGATCCGCCCGAACTTGCAGGCCCAGGCCGAGTTCATCGCCAAGGTCATCCTCGGCAAGTTCTGGAAGCACAACGACCACCTCGACTTCTACTACCGCCGCGGCTCCGACGGCGGCGCGCCGCTCCTGTTCTTCGTCGCCCCGAGCGACCCGCGCCCTGACCCGAACGACCCCGAGGCGCTCGCCACCTACGGCTACGCCAAGCCCGGCTTCTTCGCCGACCCTGAGCTCGCCACCAGGCTCTCGAAGACCACGCTCGACGGCGTCACCGACACCGAGCACGAGAAGCTCCAGCTGCCCGCCGGCGAGACCACCGTGTACATGCAGGACGACGCGGGTAAAAAGTACAGCCTCCGCTTCTTCGTGCCCACCGGCGCCGACCCGACCGAGATCGTCGTGCACGTCCGCCCCGTCTGAGAATCCACCGCGCCCTCCCCCTCCCGCGCCATGTCCCACGCACCCCGCTCCATCCCCGGTCTCCGCTCGTCTGGCCCGCGCTCGTCTGGCCCGCGCTCGTCTGGCCCGCGCCTGCGCTCTCTGTCGCTCGTGCTCCTGCTCGCCGGCAGCGCCTCCGCCTGCGTGCCCGCCCTCGAGGCGCCCGACGACGCCGACCCCGAGGAGCTCGCCCTCGAGGAGACCCGCACCGCCCGGCTGCGCTTCCTCCGGCTCGACGCCAAGAACTTCGAACAGGTCCTCACCAAGAAGGACATCAAGGAGAAGTTCCCCGAGCGGGTCCTGCGTGAGACCTGGCTGCTCGACATGGACCTCGAGCCGCTGATCGGCAACGCGCTCGGGATCCTGATCGACACCCCGGCCGAGGAGGCCTACACGCTGCCTCGGTCGTCGCTGAACATGTGGAAGCTGCTCAACATGACGCCGGCCAACACCGTGCTGACCGGCAGCAGCCTGGCGCCGCTGCTCGGCGTCGGCAAGGCCGTCGGCCTCGCCCCCTCGCTGATCCTCTCGGACCTCGTCGCCCTCGATCCGAACACTAACATCATCACCGCCGGGCTCACCACCGAGGCCGTCATCGACGACGTGGTCGACACCCACCCGAACGCCCGCTGGCGCCGCGGCCCGGTCGACGCCGCTCACCTCGACGGCCTCTATCCGATCTCGAAGAAGGGCAGCATGCCCGTCAGCCTCTACGACGTCGTCACCGACTTCGCCGACCTGACCAAGACCTTCGGACCGGCCCCGGCCCACGCCGGCAAGACAGACACCGCCGCCCACCCCGGCTTCATCTCCTCCGCCGCGCCGATCGTCGCCGCCACCGACGACTTCGCCATGACCGTGCGCGTCAACCTCAACGCCCTCCCCTACAAGGGCGTCGATCTGACCACCGCGAGCGTCGCCAGCATCAACAGCACCTCGAGTCAGATCGGCGGCGTGTTCGACTTCTCGAGCGACACGTGGCTGGAGATCAAGGGCCTGGTCCCCGAGCTCGTCATCGGCGAGATGACCATGGCCATCTACGAGCACCCAGAATTCATCGAAGGCGGCGCCGCCAAGGCGCCCGAGCAGCAGGGCGACTCCCAGGCCTGGGACCTGCCGAAGTACCAGTTCGAGGCCCTGATCGCCGACGTCGCCCGGCGCAAGTCCGCCGACATCCCCGACCGCTGCACCATCTACTCGCCCGAGGGCGAGGTCGAGATGCCGCTCGAGGCCGTCAAGGTGTGCACCGGCGACAACGGCGACGACGCGGACGGCAGCGAGCCGCCGCACTGGACCACCATCGCCGTCGACGACAGCGTCATCCTCGACACCCCGGCGCCGGCCCCCGCCTACTTCTGGGACATCCTGCTCGAGGTCGCCCAGATCCGCCTGCACGACGGCGGCCTCGCCGAGGGCGCCGGCGACATCAACTTCACCCTGCGCGACATCCCGGCCGGCATCACCACCGCCGCGCTCGAGCAGCAGATCCGCGACAACATCAAGAAGAACCCGGCCGCCCTCGCCGCCCTCGCCGAGCTGCTCAACGAGAACACCGAGGGCGACGCCGACTTCTATTACTACGTCGCAAAGCCCGGCAACCCCGAGCCCATGCGCGGCGACTGGCTGTACTTCATCGCCCCCGACGACATCGAGGAGACCCGCAGCGGCGCGCCCGTGCGCCCCTACAGCTACGCGCACCCCGGCTTCTACCGCGACCCCGAGCTCACCGACAAAGCCTCGTCGACGCAGCTGCTCGACGGCGACACCGCCCACGAGAAGGTCCAGCTGAGCCCCCTCGACGTGCTCTACATCGAGGACGACAAGGGCAGCCGCTTCAAGCTCACCGCCAAGTCCAAGCCCGGCCGCCACGAAGTCGAGCTCGACATCACCCGCATCGATTGACCCCACCATGCCAGCACCTCGCATCCTGCCCTTTGCCCTGTCTCTCGCGCTCGGCTTGCCCCTCGCGCTGGGCGCGAGCAGCTGCGTGCAGGCGATCGAGGTGCCCGACGAGGGCCCGGGACCCGGCGAGCTCCCGGTCGGCGCCACCACCCAGGTCGAGCTTCGCTACCTGCGCCTCGACGTCAAGAACTTCGAGCAGGCGCTCGACCTCGCCGCCCTGCGCAAGCTCCCGCGCAAGACCCTCGACGAGCTGTGGCTGCTCGACTTCGACATGACCAGCTCGGTCGGCTTCGTGCTCGACGAGCTCGCCGCGCTGAGCCCCGCGGAGGCCGACGAGCTGACCCCCGCGGCCCAGAACATGCGCAAGCTGCTGTCGATGACCGCCGACAACGTGCGGCTCGAGGGCACCAAGCTCGAGGACATGATCGCCCTCGCCGGCGCCGTCGGTCTGCCGCCCGCCCGGGTGCTCGCGGCGTTGATGCAGACCGGCGTCACCGACAACGCGATCCCCTTCGACGTGGTCGCCGACGTGTTCCTCGACCTCCTGCTCGGCTCGCACCCCAACGCCCAGCAGCGCAAGGGCCCCGTCGACGCCGCCCACCCGGACGGCCTCTACCCGATCACCCCGCGCTCGCTGCCGATCACCCTCGGCGACGTCGTCTACAACTTCGAGAGCCTGCCGACCCGCTTCGGCCCGGTCGATGAGCACCCCGGCTTCGTGATCGCCGCGACCGGCATCACCAAGGGCGAGGACGCGTTCAAGATGTACGTGCGCGTCAACCTCAACGCCCTCCCCTACAAGGGCGTCGACCTGACCAGCAGCTACGTCGCCAGCGTCAACAGCACCGACAGCCAGATCGCCCGCGTCTTCGACTTCGACGACCCGGACTGGATGCGCATCGAGGGCCTCAAGGACGAGCTCGAGATCGCCGAGATGACCGTGCGCATCCTCGAGAACGACGACTTCATCGCCGGCGGCAGCGCCCGCGAGCCCGCCCCGCTCGGCAACTCGCCGGCCTGGGACCTGCCCGACTGGGAGTTCGAGCGCCTGATCATCGAGATGGCCCGCAAGCGCACCGAACTCATCGGCGACCACTGCGACGCCTACGAGCTCGGCACCGGCGTCAACGCCTTCGAGGCCTGCGTCGATGGCACCGGCTGGACCGAGATGACGACCTTCACCGACATCGGCAACCCGCCGCCCCCGGCCTACTTCTGGGACGTGCTCGCCGAGGTCGCCCAGGTCCGCCTGCACGACCCCATCTCGCCCGGCGGCACGCCGATCCCCGAGGGCGAGGCCGACGTCGAGTTCACCCTCAAGAACATCAAGATCCCGCTCGACGAGCCCGCGATCCTCGCCGGCATCAAGGGCAACCTGTCCGCCAATCCCCAGGCCCTCGCCGACATCACCGAGCTGCTCAACGACAACAGCGACGGCGACGCCGACTTCTATTATTACCGCCCCGACGACGCCGCGGCCGACGATGACGACTACCTGTACTTCATCACCGCGGACGACCTGCGCGTCGACGCCGAGGGCGAGCCCGTGCGCCCCTACAGCTACGCGCACCCCGGCTTCTACGCCGACGCCGGGCTCGCCGAGAAGCTCTCCGACACCGCCGAGATCGACGGCGACACCACCCACGAGAAGCTCAAGGTCAGCCCCGGCCAGACCGTCTACGTCGAGGACGACGCCGGCCACGTGTTCAAGGTCGAGGTCGGCGAAAAGCCCGCCCGCAGCTCCCTGTCCCTCGCGCTGACCCGCGTCCGCTGAGTCCACTTCGCCCCCCGCCCCGCCTGCTCCCTGCGTCCCCTTGACCGCAACGCGCCCGCTCATGCCGTTCACCTCACGATCTTTCATCCCGCGCCTGCACCTCCCCCTCGCCCTGGCTGTCCTCGGGTTCATGTCGTTGCCCCGCGCCGCGATGGCCTCCGGTCTCGACGCGCCGATGGTCGGCAGCGGTCAGTCGGGCCCGACCACCCGCGACGGCGCGGCGATCCACTGGAACCCGGCCAACCTCGCCTTCATGAAGAAGGGCGAGTTCTTCGGCGGCCTGATGCTGGTCGCCGGCGACATCCGCTACCAGCGCAGCTACAACGGCACCTACCAGTCGCCGGACACCCTGCAGTTCAAGACCCCGCTCGACGCGCAGAACATCGACCCCACCAAGGCCGGCCCCGCCAACCAGGTCAAGGCCAACCCGGTCGCCCCGCTCGGCAACATCTTCATCGTCCTCCCGCCGATCAAGAACCGTCTGGTGTTCGGCCTCGGCCTCTACGTGCCCTACGGCGCGCCGCTGAAGTTCGACCGCAACGGACCCCAGGCCTACCAGCTGCAGCAGGCCTTCATCGTCGCCTCGTACATCACCGCCAGCGCCGGCGTGCGCCTGCACGACAAGGTCTCGCTCGGCGCCGGCGTCTCCTACGTGCTCGGCTTCGCCGAGCTCGCCAAGCTCCAGGACTTCGGCTCGGTCAAGGAGTTCGGCGACGGCCTCAAGCAGCTCGGCCAGGACAACGACTTCGGCCCCGCCGCCCCGACCGACGTCCGCGAGCTCTCGACCCTCGGGCGACCGATCGCCCTCAAGAAGGCGTTCTCGCACGGCGTCACCTTCAACGTCGGCGTCACCGTCAACCCGACCGAGAAGCTGAGCCTGGCGCTGACCTACCAGCACGGCGCCAAGATGAACTATCGCGGCAAGTTCGCGATCGACATGAACGACCCCTTCTTCACCCAGGACCTCGCGCCCCAGGGCCTCAAATTCAAGCCGCTGGTCCAGGGCGACGCGACCCTCCGGTTCAACCTCCCCAAGCGCATCACCCTCGCCGCCGCCTACGACATCAACCTGCGCTGGCGCGTCGACGGCTTCATTCAGTACGTGCGCTACTCCGAGGTCGACGCCTTCACCGTCACCACCAAGTCCCCGGATCTCGCCCAGCCCAAGCTCGGCATCGGCGAGAGCCTGACGGTGACGCTGCCGCGCAACTGGAAGGACACCGTGTGGGTCGAGGCGAGCGCACGCTTTCGGCCGACCGAACGCCTGCTGCTGTCGGCGACGCTCGGTTACCAGTCCTCCGCCTCGCCCGACAAGACCATCGACACCGCCTCGCCCGACGGCAACCGCCTCATCGGTGGACTCGGCGGCGGCATCAACGTCAGCCCGCGCGTCGCGCTCTACGCCGACGCCCGGTTCCAGGGGATCATCCCGCGCAAGGTGACGACCTCGGAGTACGACCTCGGCAACGGCACCTACAAGCTGTTCCTCGCCACCATCGCCGGGCACCTGAAGGTCCGCTTCTGATCCGGCCAGTGCAGCCGCAGGTGCAGCCGCAGGTGCAGCCGCAGGCGCAGCCCTGCGCTTTGGGACAGCTTCTGAAACGAGTGCGCGCTCGCGCGCCGGACCCCACCGCGGGCGCGGCAGGCCAAGCAGCGCCGAGTCTTGACACCAGGGCGCAGGGCTCGTAGCGTCCGATCGGGTCTGAAATGACGCACCCTCTCCGCAGACTGCTGGCTGCGCCCACGTTTGCGGATGAAGAGAAAGACAGGGTCGCGGCGATCCTGCACACCATCCTGCTCGCGGTGAGCGTCATCTGCGTGCTCGCGGGCGCCGTGCAGTTCTTCGCCCTCGAGCAAGACCAGTCGGCGATGCTGGTCTACCCCGCGCTGCTGCTCGCCTGCCTCACCCTGCTCGGCCTGGTCCGGCGCGGTCACCTGCAATTCGCCGGCAGCGTGTTCCTGCTGTGCCTGTGGGCCATCATCACCTTCGGCGCCCTCACCTACGGCGGCATCCGCAGCCCGACCGCGGGCGGCCACATCCTCGTCGTCATCATCTCGACACTGCTGTTCAGCGGCCGCCTCGTCCTCGTCTTCGTCGCCCTCAGCCTCGCCACCCTCGCCGCCATCCTCGCGGTCGAACTCGCCGGCGCCCTGCCGACCCAGCTCACCCCCGACACCCCCGAGCTCGCCTTCCTCGCCCACTTCATCCACCTCTTCAGCGCCGGCTTCTTCCTCTACCTCGCCGTCAAGAACCTCCAGGACGCCCGCCAGCGCGCTCGCCAGGGCGCCGTCAAGGCCGCCGAGCTGCTGCACGAGGCCACCGCCGCCAAGAACTACGCCGACAACATCCTCGCCTCCATGGCCGAGTCCCTGGTCGTCATCGACCCGCGCGGCACCATCGTCACCGTCAACAAGGCCACCCTCGACCTGCTCGGTTACCGCCCCGAGGCCCTGCTCGGCCGCCACTTCACCGTCGTGCTGCCCGACTTCGGCGCCCTGGCGACCGACAACTCGCCGCCGGTCGGCGCCCACGAGCCGGTCGAGCGCAGCTACTACGACATGCACGGCAAGCCAGTGCCGGTGTTGTTCTCGCACGGTCGCCTGCCGGGCGGCGAGGGCCAGCGCGCGGGCTCGGTCTGCGTCGCCTCCGACATCACGCAGCTCAAGTACGCCGAGCAGAGCCTGCGCGAGGCCAAGCAGCTGGCCGAGGAGGCCTCGCTGGCCAAGAGCCGCTTCCTCGCCAACATGAGCCACGAGCTGCGCACCCCGCTGAACGCCGTCATCGGCTACGCCGAGATGTTGCTCGAAGAGGCCGAGGAGCGCGGCATCACCAGCTCCGCGGAGGAGGTGCGCAAGATCCAGTTCGCCGGCAAGCACCTGCTCGGCCTGATCTCCGACATCCTCGACCTCTCGAAGATCGAGGCCGGTCGCATGGACATCCACCTCGAGACCTTCGACGTCGCCGACATGATCGGCACCGTGCTCGGCACCATCGGCCCGATGATCGTCGCCAACGGCAACCACATCGAGCTCAATTGCCCGCCCTCGCTCGGCTTCATCCACGCCGACCTGACCAAGATCCGCCAGATCTTGCTGAACCTCCTCAGCAACGCCGCCAAGTTCACCGAGCGCGGCGCGATCACGCTCTCGGTCGCCAAGGTGCTGCACGGCCCGACCCAGCACGTGCAATTCTCGGTCACCGATACCGGCATCGGCATGACCAACGCCCAGGTCACCCAGCTGTTTCAGGCCTTCTCTCAGGGCGACTCCTCGACCTCGCGCCGCTACGGCGGCACCGGCCTCGGCCTCGCCATCACCAAGGCCTTCGTCGACATGCTCGGCGGCCACGTCGAGGTCCAGAGCAAGCTCGGCGTCGGCACCACCTTCATCGTCCGCCTGCCGTTCGTGAACCCCCGCGACCTCTCCGGCAGCAAGCGTGCCGGCAGCCTGCCCTCCGACATCGCCGAGGTCGCACGCGCCGCCGCGATGCGTGCCGGCCTGCTCAGGGAAAAGCCTGAAGCGCCCTAGTTTGACGCGGCCCGGCTTGACACCCTCACAGTCGGCCCGTAGCGTCCACAGTGGGCGCGCCGCCCCCCGTATGGAGCGAGCAGTATTGCAGGCGGGAGCCGATCCCCGAGCCATCGGCGAGACGCCGGACGGTGCCGCACCCCTGCTGCGCCTGGTGCTCCTGTGGGGCCTCGCCATCGGCGGCACGGCTGGGCTCGGCCACGTGCTCCTGCTCGGGCCGACGCTGATCGTCGGCATCTATCCCGTCGTCCTCGGCGCCTTCGTGGCGCTGCTGCTGCTGCTGCGCCGCGGCCACGTGCGCGCGACCGGGCTCGGGCTGCTGCTGCTGGTGTGGGTCGCGATCGTCGCCTCGGCGCTGACCGACGGCGGCCTGTTCGGGATCGCCATCAGCGGCTTCACGATCGTGATCGTCGGCGCCACCCTGCTCTTCGATCGCCGCTTCGTGCTCGCCTCGCTGGCGCTGTGCTTCCTGGCCCAGGCCGGCTTCCTCGCGCTCGAGCTGCTCGGCCGCACGCCCGCCGCGACCACCCCCGACACCCCCGCTCAGGCCTTCCTCGCCCGCGCGATCCACCTGTGCGCCGCCGGCATGTTCCTCGTGCTCGCCGTGCGCAACCTGCAAGACGCTCGCAGGCGCGCCCGCGAGGGCGAGGCCCGGGCCGCCGAGCTGCTGCGCGAGGTCACCAGCGCCCACCACTACGCCGACAACGTGCTCGGCGCCATGGCCGAGTCCCTGATCGTCATCGACGCCGCGGGCACCATCCAGACCGTCAACAAGGCCACCCTCGAGCTGCTCGGCTACGAACGCAGCGAGCTGGTCGGCCACAACTTCAACATGTTGCTCCCCGACTTCGGCGCCCAGCCCGGCGACCGCGACGGGCAGCATGACGCCGTCGAGCGCAGCTACCTCCACCACGACGGCCACCCGGTGTCGGTGCTGCTGACGCGCTCCACCTTGCATGGCGAGGCCGGCCGGGCCGGCGGTTCGGTGTGGGTCGGCTCGGACATCACCCAGCTCAAGCACGCCGAGCAGAGCCTGCGCGAGGCCAAGCAGATGGCCGAGGAGGCCTCGCTGGCCAAGAGCCGCTTCCTCGCCAACATGAGCCACGAGCTGCGCACCCCGCTGAACGCCGTGATCGGCTACGCCGAGATGTTGCTCGAGGAGGTCGACGATCGCGCGCTCGCGGGCTCGACCGACGAGCTGCGCAAGGTCCAGTTCGCGGGCAAGCACCTGCTCGGGCTGATCTCCGACATCCTCGACCTCTCGAAGATCGAGGCCGGTCGCATGGACATTCACATGGAGACCTTCGACGTCGCCGACATGATCGAGACCGTGCTCGGCACCGTGCGCCCGATGCTGGCCCGCAACAACAACGAGATCACCGTCAGCTGCCCGTCCTCGATCGGCTTCATCCACGCCGACCTGACCAAGATCCGCCAGATCTTGCTGAACCTCCTCAGCAACGCCGCCAAGTTCACCGACCACGGCACCATCCGCCTCGCCGCCTCGCGCGGCCCCGGGCGCGTCCAGTTCCAGGTCACCGACTCCGGCATCGGCATGACCCAGGCCCAGCTCGGCCAGCTGTTTCAGGCCTTCTCCCAGGCCGACACCTCCACCGCCCGCCGCTTCGGCGGCACCGGCCTCGGCCTCGCCATCAGCAAGGCCTTCACCGACATGCTCGGCGGCAGCATCGAGGTCCAGAGCCAGCTCGGCGTCGGCACCACCTTCACCGTCCGCCTGCCCTTCGTCGACCCGCTCGACCTGTCGATGAGCAAGCGCCCCGCGGGCCTGCGCCAGGCCGTGCTGAACGCCAGCATGATCCGCGGGCCCGAGATCCCCCGCCGCTGAAGCCCTACTCCTCGCCGACCTGCCGGCTCATCTACTCCTCGCCGACCTGCCGGCTCATCAGTCCCGCGAGCGCCTGGCCGCTGTCGACCTTGCCCTCGAAGACATCCGCGCACAGCGAGATCAACGGCGCGTGCGCCCCGGTGCGCCGCGCATACGCGGCGATCCGCCGCGCGCTCTCCAGGCCCTCGACGTAGGCGCCGAGCTGCCGGCCGAGCTGCCCCAGGGGGGTGCCTGCGGCCAGCTCGCGCCCGACCGCGAGTTCGGGCCGGCCGTCGTCGGCGACCGCCGCGAGCAGGTCGCCATAGCCCGCGAGCCCGGTGAAAGTCTCCGTGCGACCGCCGAGCGCCACGCCGATGCGCGCGCACTCCGACATCCCGCGCGAGGCCATCACCGCGAGCGTCGCCGGGCCGAGGCCGACGCCCCGCGCGAAGCCGACCGCCATCGCCAGCAGGCCGACCCCGGTCGACGCAAACTCCGCGCCGATCAAGTCGTCGGTCCGATAGATCCGCAGGCTCGAACAACTGAGCGCATCGCGGACCGCGGCCTGAACCTCCGGGAAGCGGCTCGCCACGATGCCACCGCCGGGCGCACCCTCCACCAGCGCCTTCGCCACCAGCGGCCCCGCGAGCGCCCCGACCCGCCGGCAGGGCGTGCGCGTGCGCAGCACCTGCGACAGCGTCTGCAGCTCCTCGCCGACGATGCCGCGGCTGACGTGCACGAGGAAGTGCCCGCCGTCGAGGTGCTGCCCGAGCTCCGCCGCGAGCGCGGGCATGTGCGGCGAGGGCACCGCGAAGAACACCAGCTCGGCCGCCGCCAGCTCGGCCAGCTCGCCGACCAGGCGTACGCGCTGGCTGCCCTCGCGCTGCGGGCGACGGCTCCACATCAGCACCTCGTGACCCGCGCGCTCGGCCGCGAGCGCGAGGCCCCAGCCGAACGCACCGCCGCCGACGACCGCGATCTTGGATGTCGCTCGGGAATTGACGTTCACGCGCCACCTCCCATCGCCGCGATCGTGCGCGCCGCGACGGCCGTCTCCGGGGTCGCCAGCGCCTCCGCATGCGGCACCAGGCGGTTTTGATAGAACAGCAACAGGTTGGGATCGCCGATCATGATGTTGGGTCCGTCCTCGCTGGCGATGACCTTCGTGTGATAGCCGCTCCACGCCTTGAGCGCCTGGTCGACGATCTCCGCCGCCCTCTGCACGCGCAGCACCGGGCCGAGCTGGACCCCGCCGGCCGCCGAGATCTCGCGCAGCTTGTCGCGCGCCGCCCCGACCTCGGCCTCGAGCTGGGCCCGTGGCATGTCGATCTGGCCGTGTAAACGCTGGCGTCCGAACAGGTCGAGCTCCGGCGTCATGTGCACGAGCCGGCGGTAGAGCACGTGCGCCACCAGCTGCGTCCACATGATCACCGTCTCGCGCTGATACACGCGGGCGATCGCCTCGCCGAGCTCGCGGGTGTAGCCGGCGTCGCGGGCCGGGTCGACGGTCGCGATCCCGTGGTGCTTGACGTAGCTGGCCGGGTCGACCGGGCGGCCCGACGGTGCGATCGACCGCCCCTCGTCGTCGACCGGGTTACAGAACGGGTCGAGCGGCTCGCCGAAGCGCACCACCATCGCCGAGCGCAGCTGCTGCAGCTTGGCGAAGAACTCGTAGACCCGCTTGACCTGCGACGACTCGTCGTCGTCGATGATGTAGCGGCTCTTGCCGGCGCCCTTCAGGTGGTCGTCGATCAGCGTCTCGGCCTCGAGCACCAGCGCATAATTGAGGGTCGCCGGCACGAAGAACACCGGCCGGGACACACCGCGCGCCTGGTTGCGGGCGAAGGCCTCGACGCCGGTGCCGGCGAGCCCGAGCTTCAGCCGGCGCTCGACCATGCCCGAGCGCGCCCGCGTGCCGCCCGGGAAGAACAGCGAGTGATAGCCGCGCTCGATCATCATGCAGCTGTAGGTCTTGAGCACCTCCTTATACAGCTGGGCCTGGATGCGGCGGTCGACGCGATAGGCGCCGAGGTTATGCATGAAGAAGCTGATCAGCGGGTTCGAGAACAGGTTCTTGCCGGCGCCGTAGACCACCGGCGGCAGGTTCTCGCGCATCAGCGCGTAGCCGAGGGCCACCGAGTCGAGGTTCGACGAGTGGGTCGGCATCAGCACCAGCGTGCCCACCCGCGCGAGCCGCCGCAGCTTCTCGATCGGCCCCTCGGTGGTGACCAGATCGTCGAGCTGGCGAAAGCCGCCGAGCACCTGCTTCGGCAGCGAGCCCGGCTTCATGATCGCCGTCAGCACGCCGGGCACGATCTTGGTCGCCAAGCCGTAGACCCGCGGGTCGAAGTTGCCGGCGATGTCCTCGGCCATGTCGCCGGCGATGCGCCGCAGCTCCTGGACCCGCTCCTCCTCGCTCATCTTGCCGAGCCGCTTGACCAGCCGGCGCCAGGTCCCCAGCGCGTCGCTGGCCTCCAGGTCGTCCTGGCTCGCCAGCCGGCGCACCTCCGCGTTGGCGGCCTCGTTGAGCACGTAGAGCAGCTTCTGCGGCGCCCCGACGTAGTGCTGGACCACGCGGCGCACGACATCATTGATGATCGGCCCGCGCTCGCTGTTGAAGCGGAAGATCTGCGGGTCGTCGGGCCGCGGCGTGGGTCCGAGGAAGGCCGGCAGGCGCAGCGGGCGGGACAGCAGGCGAAACATCAACGAGCTCATGCGGGCCGGATCATAACGCAGCCCCGCGCTCGCGCGTCACGCCGACCGGCCGCGCTGCCCCGCGAGATCCGGCCCTGTAGGGGCAACCGACCCCGATGCGCTGCAATGCTCCTGCTCAGGGCCGGCGATCTCGCCGCGCGCACCCGGCCACGGGCGATCGCAGCTCAGGGTTCTTCGCAGTACAGCGAATAGGCCGCGTTGCTGTAGCCCGGTTCGCAGTAACACACCGGCAGCCCGTCGTCCGGCTGACACACGCCGTGCTCGCCGCAAAACACCCCGCGGCACGGCAAGGACTGGTCGTAGCAGTAGCGACCCTCCGGCTCGCACGTCCAGCCCGGATCGCAGGTCCCGGCCGGCTCGAAGCACGCCCCACCCGGCGAACCCGGCGGCGGCTCCAGAGGTCCAGGACCCTCATAACACGCCAGCAGCGCCGCCCCGGGCAGCATCACCGCAAGCAGCGCCGCACGAGCCAAGGTGCCGTCGAGGACGAGGGGTCGAGTCAGGCCGGGCAGTCGCACACCCGCACTGTATGCCAAACGCCGCCCCCGGGGAAGCCGACCCCGCCACCACGCACACGCGACTCGCTGTGAAAACAGCGTCGCCCACATCACAAAAGAATCTCCACCCGCCTCGCTCCTCCCTCGCTCCGCCCTCGCTCCGCCTCGCTCCGCCCTCGCTCCGCCCTCGCTCCGCCTCGCTCCGCCCTCGCTCCGCCTCGCTCCTCCTCGCTCCGCCCTCGCTCCGCCTCGCTCCCGTCATCGCCGAGGTTGTGGCAATGGCCTCACCCCTGATAGCGTGGGGGCGATGTTCGTCTCGTCCCACTCGAGTCCTCGCGGGCGTCTGCTCGCGACCCTGCTCGCCGTCACGTTGCCGGCGGCGGCCCTGCCGTCCCCGTCGCAGGCGTCCCCGGTCCTGGCGCTGTTCGCCGACGAGAAGGTCACCCCGGAGCAGGCCGCGAGCGCCCGCAAGTCGGTGCAGGAGCGGGCCCAGGGCCTGCGCAAGAGCGACCCCGGCGCCGCGGCGGAGCTGCTGAGCGAGGAGGCGGGCACGCGCAGCGACCCGGTGCTCTACATCGACGCCGCGGACGCGTACCGCGAGTCGGGGGTCAAGGAGAAGTCGCGGCCCGACCTCGAGGCCGGCATCGAGAAGGCCCGGATCGCCCTCGACATCCTCTACTTCCTCGACGACCCGCGCTGCGACCCGGACTGGCAGGTCCTCGAGAGCGGCGAGATCGCCGGCGAGATCGGCCGCGCCGAGAAGCTCATCGCCGCCAGCGAGCAGGCGATCGCCGACATGGAGAAGAAGACCGACGCCGCCCC
>NZ_JACCSO010000048.1 GCF_013812955.1 Nannocystis sp.
CAGCTACCTCGCCCGGCGCCTCGGCACGCAGATCGCCAGCCCGCTCGTCACCCTCGTCGACGATCCGCTGCGCGCCCGCGGCCCGGCCTCGCGCGGCTTCGACGGCGAGGGCCGGGCGACCCGCCGCCGGGTCCTGGTCCGTCGCGGCGAGCTGATGGGCTTCCTGCTCGACACCGCCAGCGCGCGCCGCCTCGACCTCACCCCGACCGCCTCGGCCAGCGGCGGCGGCGGCCTGGTGCATCCGAGCGCGAGCAACTTCTTCCTGCAGGCCGGGCGCCGCGGGCCGCGGGCGCTGCTCGGCGGGCTACGGCGCGGCCTGCTGGTGCGCGCGACCCTCGGCCTCGGCTTCGACCCGGGCACCGGCCACTTCAGCCGCGGCGCCGAGGGGGTGCTGATCGAGGACGGCCAGCTGACCCGGCCGGTCGCGGGGGTGACGCTCTCGCGCAACCTCGACGAGCTGCTGCTCGGCATCGACGCGGTCGCCAACGACTTCGAGCTGCGCACCGCGGTCGCCTCGCCGAGCTTTCGCGTCGATGCGATGACGATCGCGGGCGCCTGATCGCCGCCTGCTGGTCGCAATGAGGCTCCCGTCGTGACCTGTCCCCGGGGACAGCCGGATCAGGCGAACCATCCGGCGACCACGGGCTGGATCGCCGCGACGATCGCCGCGTGCTCGGGCCCGTGCGAGGCCAGCAGGCCGAAGTCATTGGGCAGGTGGTGCGGGTCGTAGACGAGCGGCACGCCGCGCACGTCGGTGACCGTGCCGCCGGCGGCGCGCAGCACGGCATGGGGCGCGCAGGAGTCCCACAGCTTGGTGCCCTTGGTGGGGTGCACGTAGAGATCGGCGAGGTCGCGGGCGACCGCCGTCATCTTCACGCCGGTCGAGCCGACCCGGAGGTTCCTGGCCTCGGGGATCACCAGCGCCTGCATGACCGCGGCGATCCTGGGCGAGGCGTGGCTCTTGCTGCTGATCAGGCGCAGCGCGTCGAGGCGGGCGGTGCCGGTCCGCAGGGGCCGAACCTGGCCGGCGATCTCGATCCGGGCGAGCGGCTCGGCGCGCCAGCACAGGCCCCAGCTGAGCCGCCCGGCCCCGGCCTCGTGCAAGACCCCGAGCACCGGCTCGCCGTCGATGCACAGGCCGATCTGCACCGCCCACTGGTCCTCGCCGCGGGCGAACTCGGTGGTGCCGTCGATCGGGTCGATGTACCAGCAACGGGCGCGGCCCAGGACCTCGGGGCCGGACTCCTCGGCGACGATGTCGTCGCCCGGGAACGCAGCACGCAGGGCGTCGACGATGCGGGCGTTGACCTCGGTGTCGGCGCGGGTGACCGGGCCCTCGTCGCCCGGCTTGTCGCGGGTCTCGAGCGCACCCGCGGTCTGGATGGCCAGAGCGTGCGCGCCACAGCTGCGTGCGAGGTCGAGGGCGAGGCTCAGTTCACGGTCGAGGGACATCGGCATGCGGGACCCCCAAGGTGCGCCGGTCTGCCCGCGGGAGCCGCGGAGGGACCCGATTTGGGCTCAGAGAGATCTCGCACGGCGCGATGTCGGCCCTCGTAGGCAGGTAGGTCCACATGTAGAGAACTGTGACAAGTTACATCCGGTAAACTGGCGAGAAACCTGCGTTTATAGGTGCAGCTCGATTTGGCATCGAAACCGCCGAACAAAGTACGCTCTACGGAAGAACCCTGTTCGATGTGAGAGGAGACAAATTTTCGGACAGCCGTCCGAGCCGGACATGTGTTACCGATGAGGAATGTCACGCATCCAACGAGCAGGTCTACGACAGGGGATCATTCAAACCAGCCTCGAGATCGGGAGCGAACTCGGCGAAGAGGGTCTGACGATGCGCGGCATCGCGGCTCGCCTGGGGGTCAGCGCCACCGCGCTGTACCAACACTTCGAGAGCAAGGCCTCCATCTTGCGGGAGATCCGGCTCTACGGGGCCGAGCTGCTGCAGACGGAGGTCGTCGATCCGGCCGCGACGCTGGAGGAGCCGGCCGATCGCCTGAGGGCCATGGCCCACAACTATGTCACCTTCGCCCGCGCGCACCGCTGGTTGTACTCGGTGATGATGGAGCAGGCGCAGCTCGACTGGGCCGCGATGGGACCCGAGGAGCTCGAGCTGACCCTTCGGCCGCTGAAGACCTGTCAGCAGTGGCTGCAGGACGGGGCGGAGCGCGGGTGCTGGCGCCCCGACCTCAACATCGAGGCCGCCGCGTTTCGTCTGTGGCTGTCGATGCACGGGCTGTGCTCGATGCTCAACTCGGGTCGCATCGACGAGCGCCACCCGATCTTCCCCTTCGTCGACCAGGACACCTTCGTCACGCACTTTATCGGTGACACAGTGAAGGCGCTCTGCGTGGCGCCCCCGGCCTGAGCGGCCCAGGGGACAGGTATCTCCAGCGCGCGCCAGGTGTCCCCCCGCCTGGCGCCGCGGACCAAGTGTTGGTCGCCCGCCTCAGCGCAGCAGCAGGTCGTCGAGCGCGAGCATCCAGGCCCCGCCGGGCGTCCAGATCCACGCCGCGGGGCGCAGGCGCGCGAGTAGGGCCGCCCGCAGCGGCGGCGAGAGCTCGTCCAGCAGGCCGCCGAGGTCGCGGATGTCCGCGTCGTCCGCGAGCCGGCGACAGCCCTCGGGCCACGGCGCGAGCACGACG
>NZ_JACCSO010000313.1 GCF_013812955.1 Nannocystis sp.
GTACAGCGCCGAGGTCTTCGAGCTCGTGCTCCGCCAGCGCGGCATCAAGCTCGGCAAGCAGAGCGTCACGATCGCCGCCACGCCGGTCGACGCCCAGCGCCTCGCCATCGCCCGGTCGCAGCCCCTGAGCGTCCTGGTCCGCAGCGTCAACAAGCTGTCGAACAATTACATGGCCGAGCACATCCTCAAGACCCTCGCCCCCGAGCTCCCGCAGAGCTACGCCGGCGGCCTCGCGCGGGTGCAGGCCTGGCTCAAGGAGATCGAGCTGCCCGGCGAGCTGCGCCTCGGCAACGGCTCCGGCCTCTACGACAACAACAGCATCAGCCCGGTCCAGTTCACGCACCTGCTCGCGCGCGTGCATCGCGACTTTCGCATCGCCGGCGACTTCATGGCCTCGCTGCCGATCGCCGGCGCCGACGGGACCCTGCGCAGCCGCTTGCAGGACCCCGGCGCCCAGCGCTTCGTGCGAGCCAAGACCGGCACCCTCGATCAGGTCTCCGCGCTCTCGGGTTACGCGGGCGCGCTCGGCAAGCAGCCGATCGCCTTCTCGATCCTGATCGGCGGCCTCGACAAATCGAAGGCCCCGATCGCGCGCCAGACCCAGGACCTGATCGCCGCCCTGCTCGCCGCCGAGGCCGCCGCGCGGCCCTGACAGCGCCGGATCGTGTCCGCGGCGCGCGACGTTCTCTCGGGCCGATCCATCGAACATTCCGTACGCTCACGTTTCGCCGCGCCGCTGCGTTCCTATCGGTGTGTCAGCATTTGCACGCCCGACGATGCCCGCGCCCATAATGCCCGTAGATCCGCGCTGCGGGTGTGCACGACGCTGCGCACCCGTGAAACCTGCGATGCACGCACGATTGTGGCCGCAACACCCGCCGCAAAGCTTTATTTGCCGTCGACGCCGCGAAGGTCCTATGTTTCCTCGTCGGCGACCCGCCACGTCCTCGACACGGGAGCGTAGCGATGCAGATCGGCGTCATCACCAACCCGAATTCCAAGAAGAATTATCGTCACCCGCAGCGCCGTCGAAGCCTCGAGCGCACGGTCGGCGCCCACGGTGTCGTCCGTGAGACCCGCAGCCTCGACGAACTGCCGGCCGTGATCGCCGAGCTGCTCGACGCGCGCTGCCAGTACTGGGTCTGCGACGGCGGCGACGGCACGCTGCACTGGGTGCTCAACAGCCTCTACGCCGCAGTGAAGGCGCGCACGCCCGCGGGCCAGCCGCTCGACCTCCCGGTGGTGGTCCCGACCAACGGCGGCACCGTCGACTTCGTCGCCCGCAAGGCCGGCCTCAAGGGCGACGCCGACTCGATCGTGCGCCGCCTCGTCACCCGCCTCGAGATCGGCGCCCCGATCTCCACCATCCAGATCGACACCTGCCGCGTGCACGGCGACGATGACGGCTTCGATCGCATCGGCCTCGCCGCGGCCCTCGGCGGGGTCGCCTCGGCCTTCTTCGATCGCTTCTACGCCCTGCCCAAGGATCGCGGCGCCCTCGCGATCGCCTCCGTCATCGGCGCCGCCGCTGGCAGCGCGCTGGTTCACAGCCTGGCCCCGCCGCTGCGCCGCTTCCTGCCCGCCGACAACAGCGAGTTCTTTCGCCCGACCCGCGCGCGCGTCGAGGTCGACGGCAAGACCCTGCCCTACTCGAGCTTCGCCTCGATGCAGGTCGGCGCGATCGACATCAACCTCGCCGGCGTCGTGCGCTGCTTCAAGCACGCGCGCGAGGGCGGCGTGCTGCACTTCCAGGCCCTGTCGACCACCCCGATGGGCGTGGTCTGCAACATTCCCAACATGGTGCTCGGGACCCGCATGCTCGGCGCGCAGGTCTACGACGACCGCGCCCGCCGGGTCCGCATCACCGCCGAAGCCGGTGAGCGCCTCGGTCCGGTCATCGACGGCGAGCAGTTCACGGACCTCGCCCAGCTCGAGCTGTCGCTCGGGCCGACCCTGCGGATCCCGACATTGTTGCCGAACTGACTTGTCACTCCTCCAGGCGGTCGTCGTGGCCGCATGGACGCACCCGCCGACCCGCGCTACGGTTCGGCGCGATGCGATGGGACCGCGGACACCGAAGCAATGATGTGATCGATCGCCGCGGCCAGCCTGCGATGGGCGGCGGCGGCGGTGGCGGGGCCATGATGGGCATCATCATGATGCTCGCCCGCTCGCGCTTCGGCTGGCTCGGCGTCGCCGTCGTGGTCGTCGGCTACTTCGTGCTGCAGCGGGTCGACCTCGGCGGCCAGCAGCAAGCCGCCGCCGTCGCCCAGCACCAGCCCGGCGCCCCCCAGGACGAGGAAGGCGCGTTCGTCGGCTTCGTCTTCGATGACGTCCAGGACACCTGGCAGCGCCTGCTCCCCGACTACGAGCGCGCCAAGCTGGTGCTCTTCACCGGCAGCACCCGCACCGCCTGCGGCATCGGCGAGTCGGCGACCGGCCCCTTCTATTGTCCGCCCGACAAGCAGGTCTACATCGACCTCGCCTTCTACCGGGCCCTGCGCCAGCAGCTCGGGGCCCCCGGCGACTTCGCCCAGGCGTACGTGATCGCCCACGAGGTCGGGCATCACGTCCAGAAGCTGCTCGGCACCTCGGATCGTGTCCAGCGCGCCGGCCGCGGCGAGGGCGACGGCGGCCTCTCGGTGCGCATGGAGCTGCAGGCCGACTGCTACGCCGGGGTCTGGGCCCACGCCTCCCAGCAGCGCGAGTTGCTCGAGAAGGGCGACATCGAGGAGGCCCTGACCGCGGCCGCGGCGATCGGCGACGACACCCTGCAGTCCAGGTCGGGCGGCCGCGTGCGCCCGGAGAGCTTCAGCCACGGCACCTCGGCCCAGCGCATGCGCTGGTTCAACGCCGGTCTCGCTGCCGGCGCCCCGGACGCCTGCGACACCTTTAACGCGCGCTCCCTGTGACGCGGCATCCCCTGGTCACGCCGCGCCATCGCTGGTGCGCCAGACCGGTTTTGCACCGCGGTGAGCACGCCGAGCCTCGGCGAGATCTCCCGCGCCTCCGCCGCGAGCGCGACCCCGCGCGGTGCCCGCAATCGCCCTCGCAGGCGCAGCCCCGAGCGGCGCACGCTCGAGCCCGAATTGGCGAATACGCGCCGAATTCCAACGAATTCGCGCCTGATCTAGGCCTGATAAAGTGTTCAGGTGACTGCTGGATCCAGCTTGAGCTGAGCGCATGTTCAGTTACTTACTGGATCCATGATCCGCCGCCGACGCTTGATCATCACGCCGGGACCTGGCCGCCAATTGCCGGACCCCGAGGACCCCAGCCTGCCGCAGGTGTCCCCTCATCAGCCCGAACCCGCAGCGCCTCTGCCGCCGCCCGCTCCTTCCCCCGCTCCGGCCCCGCTCGAGGATCCCGGGTCCGATCCCGACGACCGCCGCGAGTCGACCAGCGCCGCCTGGCTGCGTGGCCTCGGCGTGCACGCCGACCCCGACGCCCGGCGCGCCTGGCTGGAGCCGCATCTGTGGGCGGTTCTGCGGGCTCGTGTGCACGCGACCTCCGCCGAACAGGCCGCTCGTTGGACCCAGGGGCCATGTCGCTGACACGCAGCCGCGAGCGAGTCCAGGGGGCATCAGCCCGCGAAGTCACGCCGCCCGAGGCCGCTGGTGCCTTGCCACCCGGGCGAGGTGCGGGATACATGGCGCGGCGCCCGAGAAACGTCGTCCCATGGCTGTCCGCACCGATATCAGAAACCTCGCAATCATTGCCCACGTCGACCACGGGAAGACCACCCTCGTCGACACTCTGCTGACTGCCGCCGGCGCGTTCGACCGCGGCGACGGAGACACCGACTGCGCGATGGACACGGGTGACCTCGAGCGCGAGCGTGGCATCACCATCACCAGCAAGCCGACCAGCCTGCAGTACGGCACGACGCGGATCAACCTGGTCGATACCCCGGGGCACGCCGACTTCGGCGGCGAGGTCGAGCGCGTGCTCAACATGGTGGATGCCGTGCTGCTGGTCGTCGACGCCTTCGAGGGCCCGATGCCGCAGACCCGCTTCGTCACCGAGAAGGCGATCAGGCTCGGCCTCAAGATCATGCTGGTCGTCAACAAGATCGACCGCAACGGCGCCGAGCCGCACAAGACCGTCGACGCCGTCTTCGACCTGCTCGCCAACCTCGGCGCCACCGACGACCAGATGGAGTTCCCGGTGATCTTCTGCAGCGCCCGCGAGCGCTTCGCCATGAAGGACCCGGCCGACGAGAAGAGCAGCATGAAGCTGATCCTCGACTTCATCATCGAGAACGCGCCGCCCCCGAAGGTCAACGACGGCGCCCTGGCGATGTGGGTCTCGACCCTCGACTACGACAACTTCCTCGGCTACGTCGCCATCGGCCGCATCCAGTCCGGCGAGATCAAGACCGGCGAGCGCGTCGCCCTGATCCGCCCGACCAAGCCCGGCGGTCCGGCCAACGGCCCGACCTCGAGCGTCGCCGAGGTGTTTCGCGTCCGCAAGCTGCTCGGCTTCCAGGGCCTGCGCCGCTTCGAGCGCGAGTCGGCCCAGGCCGGCGACATCGTCGCCATCTCCGGCATGGAGTCCCTCGAGGTCGGCGACTCGGTCACCACCGAGGACCCGGCCCAGCGCACCGTGTTCCCGCGGCTCGACGTCGACCCGCCGACCATGACGATGCGCTTTCGCGTCAACGACGGCCCCTTCGCCGGCCGCGAGGGCAAGTACGTCACCTCGCGCAAGATCGCCGAGCGCCTCGAGCGTGAGATCCGCTCCAACGTCGCCCTCAAGGTCTCCCCGACCGAGTTCGCCGAGGAGTTCGAGGTCGCCGGTCGCGGCGAGCTCCACCTCAGCGTGCTGATCGAGACCATGCGTCGCGAGGGCTACGAGCTGTGCGTCTCCCGCCCGCGCGTGATCTTCAAGCGCGACGAGGAGGGCAAGCTCACCGAGCCCTACGAGAACCTCACCCTGCAGTGCGAGACCGAGTACAGCGGCGCCGTGATCCAGAAGCTCGCCGAGCGCATGGGCGAGCTGCGGGTCATGGACACCGCCGGCGAGGGCCGCACCAAGCTCGAGTTCTTCATCCCGACCCGCAGCCTGATCGGCTACCGCGGCGAGATGCTGACCGACACCCGCGGCACCGGCATCATGGCGACCACCTTCGCCGGCTACGGCCCCTACCAGGGCCCGCTCAAGTCGCGCCCGCGCGGCGTGCTGGTCGCCCTCGAGGGCGGCGAGACCTTCTCCTACTCGCTCCACCGCCTGCAAGAGCGCGGCGTGCTGTTCGTCGACCAGCACATCCACGTCTACCAGGGCCAGATCGTCGGCGAGCACAGCCGCGACAACGACCTCGTCGTCAACCCGTGCATCGCCAAGAAGTTCACCAACGTGCGCGCCGCCGGCACCGACGAGAAGCTGTTCCTGACCCCCCCGCGGCAGTTCAGCCTCGAGCAGGCGGTCGCGTACATCGAGGACGACGAGCTGCTGGAGGTCACCCCGAAGAGCCTGCGCCTGCGCAAGCGCAACCTCGACCACACCAACCGCCGCCGCGACGCCAAGGCCGCGACCAGCACCTGAGAACGTCCAGGCGCCCGCTCATGCGGCGCCTTTCAGACCAAAACCGGACGGACCGGCACGAGCCCCAGGGCGTGCCGGTCTTGTCGTTTTCAGTACAGCGAGGTCCCGAGGATCACGCCGGTCTGCTGCGTGAGCAGCTCCGGCAGCTCGGCCTCGAGCGCGGCCGGATCGAAGGCGTCGAAGTCGACGCCCGCAAAGAACTGGTCGTAGGTCTTGCCGACCGTCAGGTTCAGCTGATTGAGCTCCTCGCCGGAGATCTTGAACGGCCCACCCTTGGACCCCACCTCGTCGAGCGACAGGGCGACGGTGAAGGTCTCGGCGCTGCGTAGCGCGAAGGGATGGGTGATCAAGCCGCCCATGCCGTCATCGCGTTCGGCGTAGCCGATCAGCGACAGGGTGGTGCCCTCGACGCGCTCGGCGTTCTTGACCGCGAACGGCGCGTCGTCGGCGGCGGTGGCGGTGTCGGCGAGATAGCGGCCGTACTCGACGTGCAGGGTGCAGTACTCGCCCTTGTCCAGCGGACCGCGGGCGAAGTCGGTGACGTTCTTGTCGCGGTCGAGCCAGTACTCCGGGAACGGCCCGAAGGGCATCCCCAGCTCGCTGCTCTCGCCGTCACAGGTCTCGATGCGCACCGCCGTCGTCACCACGAACCCGTCGCTCAGCGTGATCGTCCAGCCGAGGTCGTTGATGAACACCCGCGCCTGATCCGGCTCGCCATAGTTCGGCAGCACGCCCGCCTCGTTGCGCCCCGCGTGGTGGGCTCCATTGATGGCCGTCATCGTGTCGCCGGAGCCGAGCAGATCACAGCCCGCACCGACGTTGACGCCGACGATCGCCCAAGCACCCGCCCAAAGCCGAAACACGCCAGTTTTACGCATACCAAACTTCGTTCTGCCAGCCACCCTATCAGAGTCTCGCGCCAATGATAAGTGCCAGTTCGGCGCCCGCTCGGGCGCGCACCTGGCCGGCAATGGCCCGGCAATGTTCCGGCAGCGGGCCGGGCCGGCGCTCTCCACCGACATCATCCGGGTGGTCGGCCCAACCAAGCCGACCACCGTTCATTGCGAGCCCTGGATCACTCAGCGCGGGCGCCCGGGGGGCGAACCCGCGCGACGCGGCGGCCGGGTCGTTCGCGCCGCGACCCCGCGCGACCTGTCCTTTGGGACATCCGGACCCGGGGCCCGGGCCACGCCCGCTCGCACCGGCGGCTCCGGTGGGACCAGGCAGCTCGGGCGGTGACCGATCAGGTCGCCGCGCCCGGCCTTGCGCAGCGCCTCGCGGGCGAGCTGATGCTGGGCAGGGTCCCAGTACAGCAGCAGCGCCTTTTGCAGCTTCTTGTCGCGCAAGTCCTTGGCCGTGTAGACCGGCTGGCGCGTGAACGGGTCGAAGCCGGTGTAGTACATCGCCGTCGCCATCGACATCGGCGTCGGGATGAAGTCCTGCACCTGGCGCGGCCGCATGTTTCGCGCCTTGAGGTACTGCGCCAGGGCGATCATGTCCTGCAGCGTGCTGCCCGGGTGCCCGGAGATGTAGTACGGCACCAGGTGCTGCTCCTTGCCGGCCTCCTGGCTGGCGCAGGCGAACTGCTCGGCGAAGCGCTCGTAGCTGGCGACGCCCGGCTTCTTCATCTTGTCGAGCACCTCGTCGACGACGTGCTCGGGCGCCACGGACAATTGCCCGCCGGTGTGATGCCGCGCGAGCTCGCGGATGAACGCCGGCGAGCGCTCCGCGAGGTCGTAGCGGACCCCCGAGGCGATGAACACCTTGCGCACCCCATCCTCCTGACGGACCCGCTTGAGCAGATCGATCAGCGGCCCGTGGTCCGTCTGCAGGTTCTCGCACACGCCCGGGTGCACGCAGGACAGGCGCCGGCACGACGACTCGATCGCCTCGCTGCGACACTTCATCTGATACATGTTCGCGGTCGGTCCGCCGACGTCGCTGATCACCCCGCGGAAGTCGTCCATGCGCCGCAGCGCCCGGACCTCGCGCAGCACGCTCTCGGCCGAGCGCGACTGGATGATCCGCCCCTCGTGCTCCGTGATCGAGCAGAAGCTGCAGCCGCCGAAGCAGCCGCGCATCGTCACGATCGAGTGCTTGACCGTCTCGAACGCCGGGATGCGCTGCTCGCCGTAGCTCCAGTGCGCCTGGCGCAGGAACGGCAGGTCGTAGAGCGCGTCCATGTCGAGGGTCTCGAGCGGCCGCGCCGGCGGGTTCAGGTACACCGCCCGCTCGCCGTGCGGCTGCAGCAGCGGCCGACCGTTGCCGGGGTTGGTCTCGTGCTGGAACGCCCGCGACATCTCGAGGAATTCGAGCTTGTCGTCACGCACCTGCTCGAAGCTCGGCAGCCACAACGTCTTGCCGTCGCGCACGAAGCGGCTCTTCTCCAGCGCCTCCCACTCGCCGGGGTTCAGCAGCAGGCCGGTGCCACGCACGTCGCGGATCTGGTCGATGGTCTCGCCCGCCTTCAGCCGCGCCGCGATCTCCCACACCGGCCGCTCGCCCATGCCGAACACCAGCAGATCGGCCTTGCTGTCGAGCAGCACGCTGCGGCGCACCTGGTCGCTCCAGTAGTCGTAGTGGGCGATGCGCCGCAGGCTCGCCTCGATGCCGCCGAGCACGATCGGCACCCCCGGGAACGCCTGGCGCGCGAGGTTCGAGTACGCGATCGAGGCCCGGTTCGGCCGCCGATCCGGCGCGCCGTCGGGCGAGTACTGGTCCTCGCTGCGCAGCTTCTTCTGGGCCGTCAGCTTGTTGAGCATCGAGTCGAGGTTGCCCGCCGTGATGCCGACCATCAGGCGCGGTCGACCGAGCTTGCGCACGTCCTCGATGGTGTCCCAGCGCGGCTGCGCGACCATGCCGACCCGTAGTCCCCGACCCGCGAGGAAGCGCCCGATCAGCGCGCCGCCGAAGGCCGGGTGATCGACATACGCATCGCCATTGATGATCAATACGTCGAGCTCGTCCCAGCCGCGCGCGTCCATCTCCTCCCGCGTCATCGGCAGGAAGCCATGCAGGTCGCGGGCCGGGCCCATCTTCGACGATCTCAGCTGGACGAGCGACACGCCTCGCAACGTAGAGGATCCGGGCCCCCGCCGCCACCGGAGGGCACGCACGGCCGCGCTCGCCGCCCCGTCCGCGCGTGCGGTGGGCCACGCCCCGCCGGCTCACCACGCTTGCCCGCCAGGTCCCCCGCCTGCCAGGCTCCCCCCGTGTCCGTCCTGTCCGCCCGCGGCCTCTGCCACCTCGTCCCGGGCCGCACCCTGTTCACCGACCTCGACCTCGAGCTCGGCGCCGGTCGCATCACCGCCGTCGTCGGCCCCAACGGCGCCGGCAAGTCGACCCTGCTGCGTCTGCTCGCCGACCTCGAGGCCCCGCAAACGGGCCGGGTCCAGCTCGGCGCCGACGACCTGCGCACCCTGCCCGCGCGCCAGCGGGCCCGCCGCCTCGCCTACCTGCCCCAGCGCACCAGCCTCCCGCACGACCTCCGCGTGCACGAGCTCGTCCTGCTCGGCCGGGCCCCCTACCTGCCCGCCTTCGGTCCGCCGGCCGCCGCCGACGACGCCGCCGTCGCGTCAGCCCTGCATCAGGTCGATCTCGACGGCCTCGCCGAGCGCGCCACCGGCACCCTGAGCGGCGGCGAATTTCAGCGCGTCATGCTCGCCCGCATGCTCGCCAGCGACGCCCGCGTGCTCGTGCTCGACGAGCCGACCGCCGCCCTCGACGTCGGCCACGCGCTCGGCTTCCTGGCCCACCTGCGCGCGCTCGCCGACGCCGGCGCGGCGGTGGTGCTCGCCTTGCACGACCTCGACCTCGCGCGCCGCTACACCGATGACGCCGCGCTGCTGACCGGCACCGGACCCGTGCACACCGGACCCGTCGAACATGTCCTATCGGCCAGGTTCATCGGACCCGCGTTCGGGGTCGAGGTCCGCGAGCTCGGTGATCACCTGGTGTTCGAGCCGAGGTCCTCGAGGGCCCGGCCGTCGGTCCCCGCCAGCGGCCGGTGAGCCGCTCCAAAACCCCATGAAACCCCTTGCGGGCCGGGCGCCGCGCGGGTGAAATGGCCTGATGCACGCCCCTGAATCTCCGCGATCGTCCCTCCTGTTCCTGGCCGCCGCGACCCTCGGCCTCGCCGCGTGCGGTGACGACGGCAGCGGCACCGACAGCAAGGGCGCCAGCACCAGCGGCGGCACTGCGATCCCGACCACGCAGACCGGCAGCGACACGGAGAGCACCGCCGCGACGGCCACCGTCGGCGGCACCGACAGCGCCGGCAGCGACAGCGCCACCGACAGCAGCGCGACCACGCCGACCACCAACCCGACCACCGACCCGACGGGCGACACCACCAGCGACCCCTCGACCGGCGCCACCACCATGGGCGTGGTCTCGACCGACACCACCGCCGGCATGTCCAGCAGCACCGGGCCGATCGGCCCGTTCTGCGGCAACGGCCTGATCGAGGACGCCGAGGAGTGTGACGACGGCAACGACTTCGGCCTGGATCTCTGCTCCAACGAGTGCACCAAGGTCCCCTGCGATCAGCAGGAGGGCAACCCGGGCGAGCTGCTCAGCTTCATCTGGATCGCCAACAGCCCCGAGGGCACCGTCTCCAAGATCGAGACCAAGACCGGCATCGAGGTCGGTCGCTATCGGGTCCAGGGCGGCAACCCCTCGCGCACCTCCGTCAACCTGCTCGGCGACGTCGCCGTCTCGAGCCGCGACCCCGGCGGCGTCACCAAGATCGCCGCCCGCCTCGAGGACTGCGTCGACAAGAACGGCGACAACATCATCCAGACCTCCAACGGCCCCGGCAACATCCTCGCGCTCGGCCAGGACGAGTGCGTGCTGTGGACCAAGGTCATCCCCTCGCCCGGCTACGGCTACGGCCCACGCGCGACCGCCTGGGAGGGCGCCGCGCCCGATCCCGACACCTGCGTCTCGCCGCCGCCGCGGCTGTGGTTCGGCTGGATGGACCAGGCCAACACCGCCCACTTCGAGCGCGTCGACGGCACCACCGGCGCCACCCTCGACACCGTCACCATGCCGTGGGGCGGCGGCTACAGCCCCTACGGCGGGGCCGTCAACGCCGCCGGCGACTTCTTCGCCACCGGCCTGAACACCCAGCCCGCGATCAAGATCGACGCCAAGACCCTCGAGGTCACCAACTTCGGCATCCCCAACGGCTGCAAGTACGGCATGACCCTCGACAACGACGGCAACATCTGGAACGGCGGCTGCATCGGCGGCCACGTCTTCAACTACGACATGGTCGCCAAGCAATGGACCGACATCGGCTGGGCCCAGGGCGACCGCGTCAACGGGGTGATGGCCGACGCCGAGGGCAACATCTGGGGCGCCGGCAGCAACCCGTGCCGCCTGGTCCACATCGACGCCAAGACCAAGACCTTCATCAACGCCAACATCCCGATCCCCGGCTGCTCGAACCCCTGGGGCGTCAGCATCGACTACGAGGGCTACGTGTGGATCGTCGACATGGGCGCCAACGTCGCCTTCAAGATCGACCCCGACACCTACCAGGTCGTGCTCACCGCCAAGGGCCTCGTCAGCCCCTACACCTACTCCGACATGACCGGCGCCGCGCTCAAGGCCCAGGTGCTCCCGCAGTAGCCAGCCCGGTCAGTGAGTCACGCCCCCGTCCCGGACCAGACCACGGTGCCCGCCGGGAGCCCCAACGTTGGCATGTCGGGGTCCTGGTAAGTCCACGGTGGGGCTGCCAGCGGGGCCGCGCGCGTGCAGCGATCGTGCAGATCCTTGGCGTCGGCGTGGCCCGCCAGCTGCTCGACCAGCCCCGCGTCGAGCAACGCCGCGCCGGGCACGGCACGCCGCGCGGACTCGTGGTGGGCGAGCACCACGAGGCCGGCGTGCAAGCCCGTGAGCAGGTCCGCGACGTTGTAGGTCCACTGATGGTGGGCGAGCTCGGCGGGGTCGAACTCGCGGCCGTTCTTCACGAGCGGCCGCCGCTCGTGGAGGTCGAGCTTTGCGCGGCGCACCGCGTGATCGAACGCGAGCACCAGCCGGACCGCGTCGGCCAGCGGGCGCGCGCCGAGCAGGCCCGCCGCCCGCCGGGCGTTGCTCGGGAGTTTACCGATGGGGTCCCTCGTCGAGTAGCTCGTGACTTGACCGAGCGCGCGCGCGAGATCGTCGAGCTGCTCACCGAGGCCGAGCTCATCGTTCACCAGCGCGAGCTCGGGCGCGCGTAGCTGTTCGTACGCGTCGGTCTTCGACCTCGACAACGCCTTGAGCCACTTCCTGGGGATCCAGGCGACCGAGCCCTCGTCGGTACGGACCTCCACGAATTTGGTCCCGATGTAGCTGGTGTGAATGCTGGCCGGGACCTCGCACGTGGCCAGCGCCTGGCCGCGGCCGCCCGCGGCGATGGGTTCGAACTGCACGCGCCCACCCACCGCGACTTTGTCCGGGATGACCGGCGGGGCCCGAAACCGTTCGATCGCCAGCTCCTGCTCGGCGTACGACACATTGCCGCTCGGCCTGAAGCAGCGCGGCCAGTACGGGACGAACCCGCAGCGCATCGCCTCGCGCAAGTAGTCGGCGATCGAGTTGGCCGCGATCACCCCATCTTCGCCCTCGGCCGCCGACGCGAACCTGATCATCGCGTGGG
Organism: Nannocystis sp.; assembly: GCF_013812955.1. Taxonomy (GTDB): domain Bacteria; phylum Myxococcota_A; class Polyangia; order Nannocystales; family Nannocystaceae; genus Nannocystis. The sequence goes on from NZ_JACCSO010000313.1 coordinate 12,191, forward strand.
CGCCCTTTTCCCGGGTCCGGACCAGCCAGGTGCTGCCCTCGGGCGTAATCTCGTCGAGCAGCAGCGCCTCGTACTCGTCGCCGAAGTTCATGTAGTGGCTGTCGTCGCCGGTGAAGCGGGTCCACTGGGTGACCGCCGGGATCCGCATGCAGCCGATGCCCGGCGGCTCGGTGAACCGCCACTCGACGTGCACGCCGTCGTGCTCGGCGTAGAGCTCGACGAGCTGGTCGGGGACCCGCAGGGCGCGCAGCTGATCGAGCTTGGCGTTGCTGGCCTTGCGTCCGAGGACCGCCTTCTCGACGGTGATGTCCTTGCGCCGCTTGAGCGCCTGGATGAACGCGCGCAGCTCGGCGACGACGCGGCTCATCTCGGTCGGGTCTACGGACGCCTCGGCCGGCTTCGCCTCCGCCTTGCCGGCCCTGAAGATGGCCAACATCTCGGACTCGTCCATCAGCGCGACGCCCTGGCTCTTCGCCGTCTCGATCAGCCGCTCGGCTTGCATATCGCCGTAGATCACGAGGTTCGTCGTCGGCGTCACGCCGTTGACGACGGTCGCCCCCGCCTCGGTCAGCAGCTCCTGGGCTCTGGCCCGCAACATCGTCGAAAATCTCCCCGCCAGCGCGACGACCTTGCCGGCGAACGCGGACACCACCGGCTGGGCCTCGGCCGCAGGCTCGGCTGGCCTGGGCGCGGGCGCGGGCGCGCTGGCGAGCACGGCCGCGAGCGTGGCCTCGTCATGGATCGCGACGTTGAACTGCGCAGCCTTGGCGAGCTTCGATCCGGCCTTGTCACCGGCGAACAGGATATCCGTGATCCTCGAGATGCTGTCCGAGACCTTGGCGCCGAGAGCGGTCAGCGCGACCTCGGCCTCCGCGCGCTTGAGCGTGGCGAACTTGCCGGTGAGTACGACATTCTTGCCTTCGAGGTCCTTGGCCTGCATCGCGCGCGAGCTTACCCAAACGCGGGGTCGTCAAGGGTGTGGATCGCGGGGTCGCACCGCCCGAAGCAGGCCGCGCGGGCGACCATCATCACGCGCTCCGCTCACCGGCCCCTGGAGCGCTGATAGATCCGCATCAACGGCGTCACCGACAGCCCGTGGATCACGATCGACGCCGCGATCACGATCAGCGTCAGGTCGGCGAGGGTCCGCGCCTCGTCGCCGGCGACCCCGAACGCCAGCGCGAAGGCGAGGTAGTACAGCGAGCCGACGCCGCGGACCCCGAACCAGCTCATGAATCCGATCTGGCCGCCCGACAGGCCCGCGCCGCGCAGGCCGAGCACCACCGCGAGCGGACGGATAGCGAGCACCAGCAGCGCCAGGAACGCGGCGCCGTGCTCCGGCCACGTGACCCCCGACAGCATCGCCCCCACGCACAGCACCAGCGCGACCTCGGCGACGCGCTCGAATTGCTCGTTGAAGGCCAGCACCGCCTGGGCCATGTGCGCCGGCGCGGTCGCGGGGTCGGTCGCCTGCTGCTCGGCGGCGTGACTGGCGTCGACGACATCCGGAGGAGACGCCCCGGCCGAGGACTCGCGCTCGGTGCGACGCAGCGCGAGGCCGGCGGCGAACACCGCGAGGAAGCCATACGCGTGGATGAGGATGGCGAGCCCGTACGACAGGCCGATCAGGCCGAGCGCGAGGAACTCGTCGAGGCCCAGCGCCTCCCGGTGCCGGGCCCGCAGCCACAGCACCAGTCGCGCGATCGCCACGCCACAGCCCGCCCCGACCGCGAGCCCGGCCCCGACCGCCCACACGACGTCGACGGCGAACCAGCGCCAGCCCCCGCCGATCTCGTGCAAGCCCAGCAGACCGAGGCCGAGCATCACGAACGGGAACGCGGTGCCGTCGTTGAGGCCCGCCTCGCCCGTGAGGCCGAAGCGCACCGTCTCGGTGTCTTTCACGTTCTCGACCTGGACGTCGGACGCGAGCACCGGGTCGGTCGGCGCGAGCACGGCCCCGAGCAGCAGCGCCGCGCCGACGGAGAGGCCGAGCAGCGTGACCCCGACGAGGGCGACGCCCGCGACCGTCAGGATCATGCCCAGCGACGCGAGGCGGATCGGCACGCGCCACAGGCGATCCCGCAGCGGCACCCGCAGCTTGAGCCCCGTGGTGAACAGCGAGACGATCACCGCGATCTCGCTGAGACGCTCGAGCAGCGCCGCGTCGGCGACCGGATCGAGGTCGATCATGCCGGCGACGCTCGGCCCGAGCAGCACACCGACGCCGAGGTACAGCATCGCCGGGCTGAAGGGCATGCGCTTCAACGCCGAGCCCGCGAGCGCCATCACGATGAACAGCGCGCCGAGGACCAGGAACCAGGTGACGAACGGCACCGCGCGAATACAGCACGCCCGCGGCCAAACGCCTCGGCGCGCCGCCTGGAGCAGGCCGGAGCGCCGTCAGAGCGCCACGGCCGGGGCCGATTCAGGGCTGCGGGGGCTCCGCAGTGCTCGGGCGCTCGACCGTCACCAGCTCACGCAGCACGCCGTCGTCGAGCCGATAGACCCAGCCGTGCAGGCGGGGTGACGCTCCGCGGGCCCAGGCCGTCTGGATCACCGGCGTGCGCGCGAGCTTCTCGACCTGGGCGAGCACGTTGAGCTCGACCAGCCGGTCCCAGCGCAGGTTCTCGTCGGTGAGCGCCCCGAGCTCGGCCGCGTTACGATCGGCGACCCCGCGGATGTTGTCGAGCCACTGGTCGAGCGGCCCGCTGGTCTCCCGCGTCATCGCCGCGCGCACGCCTCCGCAGCCGAGGTGACCGCAGACGATCACGTGCGGCACCTGCAGCACCAGCACCGCGTACTGCAGCACGCTGAGCACGTTGAGGTCGTCCTCGACGATCAGGTTGGCGATGTTGCGGTGGATGAACAGCTCGCCGGCGCTGGTGACCGTGATCTCGTTCGGCGGGATGCGGCTGTCGGAGCACCCGATCCACAGGAACTCCGGGCGCTGCGACATCGAGAAGCGCTGGAAGTAACCGGGGTCCAGGGCCTGCTTCTCTTGCACCCAGGACTTGTTCTCGAGCAACAATCGTGCGGCGGGGTTCATGCTGCCAGTTCCTTCTCTTCCTTGAACATCGGGTTGAGGCTCGCCTGGCTGCGCCGGATCTCGACCTTGATCCCGCGACTCGGGCCGGTCTCGACGAACTCCTGGATGCACTCGGCGATGTCACGATCGATGAACTGCGCGCGCGTGCCGTCGATCAGCACGCTCGAGCCCTCGGGGACCTCCGCGAAGGTGCTGACCAGGGCCGGCTTGTTGAGGAAGGACACGTCCTTGGCGAAGCGCACCAGCAGCTGCTCGCCGTCGCGGGTGACCACCAGCGCCGAGTGGAAGTTGCTGCGGACCACGAAGTACACGCCGACCGCGATCCCCAGCAGCACCCCGACCAGCAGGTCGGTCAGCAGGATCGCCACGATCGTCACCCCGAAGGGCAGCGCCTGGTCGAGGCCGCGGCGCCCCTGCTCGAGCAACAGGCGCGGGTGGGTGAGCTTCCAGCCCATAGCGATCAGCACCGCCGCCAGCGCGGCCAGCGGGATGTGCAGGAGCACCGGCGCCATGAACATCGCCGCGACCAGCAGCAACACCCCGTGGATGATCGTCGACATCCGGGTGCGCGCGCCCGCGCTCGCGTTCGCCGACGAGCGCACGATCACCGCGGTGATCGGCAGCGCGCCGATCAGGCCCGCCATCGTGTTCGCCACCCCCTGGGCCTTGAGCTCGCGGTTCATCGAGGTCGTGCGGCGCAGCGGATCGAGGCGGTCCGCCGCCTCGACGCTGAGCAGGGTCTCGACGCTGGCGACCAGCCCGAGGGTCAAGGCCAGGCGCAGCACCGGCGGGTCGAACAAACGCCCGAAGTCGGGGAAGGGCAGCGCGTAGGCCAGGTCGCTGAAGCCGCCAAGCAGCGGGATCCCGACCCGGTGGCTCTCCTCGAGCGCAAACGACGGCAACCACAGCTCGAAGCCGACGTGGACCAGAGTGCCGACCACCACCGCGACCAGTGGCGCCGGCACCAGGCCGCCGAGCAGCCGCGGCCCGATCCGGCTCCAGCCGACCAGCGCCAGCAGTGCGGCCACGAACACCAGCACCGCGCCCGGCCGCGCACTCATCACGCCCTCGATCAGGTCCGTGAAGGTATTGCCGCCCTCGTGGGCGAAGCTCTCGTCGCCCTCGAAGTCGACGTCGACGCCGAGCGCGTGCGGGATCTGCTTGAGGATCAGGATCAGCCCGATCGCCGCCAGCATGCCTCGAACCACGCACGCGGGCACGAAGTGGACCACGGCGCCCGCCCGCACGAAGCCGAGCGCGATCTGCAGCAGCCCCGCGAGCACCACCGCGGTCAGGAACGCCGCATAGTCGCCGACCGCGGCGATGCCGGACGCCACGATCACCGTCAGGCCGGCGGCGGGTCCGCTGACGCTGATCGCCGAGCCGCCGAGCACGCCGACGACGATGCCGCCGAGCACGCCAGAAAAGATCCCGGCCAGCAGCGGCGCACCGGACGCCAGCGCAATGCCCAGGCACAGCGGCAGCGCGACCAGAAATACGACCACCGCGGCCGGTGCATCGTTTTTGAGGGTGGCCAAGCTCCAGCTCGGCGCTCGTGAAGAGGTCGAGGACATCGGCGCCGATATAGCACGCTCCCCCCCGCAATCTTTACGCGACCGAAATTGTTTTACCCGTGCTCGCTCTCTTGCACGCCCGCAAACACCGAATAGCCAGTCACCCACTGAGGCGCATAAAAGCGCGGTTCCGGCTTGACGTTGAAAACGACTTTCAATATTATCGACCGGCGTCCAATGGCTGCCTCGACTGCAAAGCCCCTCTCCATCGCCCTCCTGCTCGCGCTCGGCTGTGAGTCGTCCTCCGCCCCCTCCTCCCCGTGGGAAGACGCCGAGGTGCGCGCCCAGGCCAGCGCCGCGACCGGGCAATACGCCCAGGTGGTCGCGGCCAGCTACACCGACACGCTCGTCGCCGCCGAGGCCATGCAGGCCGAGATCGACGCCTTCCTGGCCGCTCCCTCGCCGGCCGGACTGACCGCCGCGCGCGAGGCCTGGCTGGCCGCACGCGAACTCTACGGCGAGACCGAGGTCTTTCGCTTCTACGAAGGCCCGATCGACGCCGAGCCCGACAACCTCGAGGGCCAGATCAACAGCTGGCCGCTCGACGAGGTCTACATCGACTACGTCGAGGGCGAGCCCGATGGCGGCATCATCAACGACCTCACCGGCTATCCGACCCTCGACCGCGCGCTGCTCGTCGACCTGAACGGCGCCGGCGGCGAGGACGACATCAGCACCGGCTGGCACGCGATCGAGTTCCTGCTCTGGGGTCAGGATCTGCGCGCCGACGGCCCCGGCGAGCGCCCCCACACCGATTACCTCACCACCGCCGAGGGCACCGCCGCCAACCAGGACCGCCGCGCCGAGTACCTGAAGATCGTCACCGACCTGCTGCTCGACGATCTGCGCGCCGTGCACGACGCCTGGGCCCCGGGCGCCGCCTACCGCGAAGAATTCGTGGCCGCCGATCCGCAGCAGGCGCTGAAAAACGTGCTGCTCGGCATGGGCAGCCTCAGCGGCGCCGAGCTCGCGGGCGAGCGCATGGGCGTGGCCTACATGACCCGCGAGCAGGAGGACGAGCACTCCTGCTTCAGCGACAACACCCACCGCGACCTCTACACCAACGCCGTCGGGATCGAGAACGTCTACCTCGGTCGCCACGGCAGCACCACCGGCGCCAGCCTCTCCTCGCTCGTCGCCGGGATCGACCCCGCCCTCGACGAGACCCTGCGCAGCCAGCTGCACGCCAGCGTCGAGGCGATCGCCGCGATCCCGGCGCCCTTCGATCAGGCGATCCAGGCCGCCGACGGCAGCCCCGCCCGGCAAGCCGTCGCCGACGCGATCGCCGCGCTCAAGGCCCAGACCGCGAGCATCGCCGCCGTCGCCGCGGCCCTCGAGATCACCCTCAACCTCGAGGAGTAGCCCGCGCCATGTCCCGCCTGAGCGCCCTGCTGCCGCTGCTCGCCGCCCTCGCCTGCGAGGAGGCCCCCGTCGGCCCCGAGCCCGGTGAGCAGCGCTCGGGCGGCGACACCACGGTGTTCGACACCTCCGCCAACGCCTTCGCGCTGTCGGCCCGCAACATGAGCTTCGATCGCCGCCAGCAGTTCGCCGTCGGCAACTCGTTCTTCAATAAGAACTGGGTCACCGCCCCGAGCTCGACCACCAGCCGCGACGGCCTCGGCCCGACCTTCAACGCCCGCTCCTGCTCGACCTGTCACTTCAAGGACGGCCGCGGCCGCGCGCCCGGCCCCGGCGAGGACTTCGTCGGTCTGCTGCTGCGCCTCGGCGTGCCCGGCAGCGACTCGTACGGCGGCCCGCTCGCGGCCGGCGTCTACGGCGACCAGCTCCAGCCGCACGCGATCGACGGCGTGCCGGCCGAGGGCACCCCGCGCGTGACCTTCACGGAGCGCCCCGCCAGCTTCGCCGACGGCGAGCCCTACAGCCTGCGCGCCCCGACCTACAGCATCGAGTCCCCGGCCCTCGGCCCGCTGCCCCAAGGCCTCCAGATCTCCCCGCGCATCGCCCCGGTGATCATCGGCATGGGCCTGCTCGCCGCGATCCCCGAGGCCGATCTGCTCGCCCGCGCCGACCCCGACGACCGCGACGGCGACGGCATCTCCGGCCGCGCCAACCAGGTCTGGGACGCCACCGCCGGCGCCCCGCGCCTCGGTCGCTTCGGCTGGAAGGCCAACCAGCCGAGCGTGCTTCAACAGACCGCCGGCGCCTTCCTCGGCGACCTCGGCGTCACCTCCTCCGTGTTCGGCGGGCAAAACTGTCCCGAAGGCCAGCTCATGTGCGAGGCCGCGGCCACCGGCGGCGACCCGGAGATCGTCGACGCCCTGCTCGATGCGGTCGTGCTCTACGCCAACACCCTCGCCGTGCCCGGCCGCCGCGACTTCGACGACCCCCAGGTCCTGCGCGGCAAGGCCCAGTTCACCGCGCTCGGCTGCGCCGACTGCCACACCCCGCGCCACGTCACCGGCCCCGACGAGCTCGTCCCCGAGGCCGCCGACCAGATCATCTTCCCGTTCACCGACCTCCTGCTGCACGACATGGGCCCCGAGCTCGCCGACGGCCGCAGCGACTTCCTCGCCACCGGCGACGAGTGGCGCACCCCGCCGCTGTGGGGCATCGGCCTGGTCGAGACCGTCAACGGTCACACCGAGTTCCTGCACGACGGCCGCGCCCGCTCGCTGCTCGAGGCCGTGCTGTGGCACGGTGGCGAGGCCGAGGCCAGCCGCGAGGCCGTCAAGGCCCTGCCCCGCGGCGAGCGCGACGATCTGCTCGCCTTCCTGCGCTCGCTGTGACCGCGACCATGTCCATCACCTGGCCCATCTCAATCGCCTGGCCTTTGCGACATGTCCTTTGCGCCCTGTCCTTGGGGGCTGCCATGTCCGCCGGCTGCATCACCACCGACGGCGAGGTGCTGCGCCGCGAGGTCCTCGCCCACCTCGCCGACGAGGTCTTCGTGCCCGCCCACGCGCGCCTGCAGGTCGACGCCGCCGCGCTGGCGAGCGCGACCACGAAGCTGTGCGAGACCGACGGCGCCGACCCCAAATCGGCGAAGACCGCCTGGCTGGCGACCCGCAGCGCCTGGAACGTCACCGGCGCCTTCGCCTTCGGCCCGGTGATCGAGCAGATGCAGGCCGGCCCGCTCGACTTCTGGCCGGTGCGCATGGACACCATCGAGGCCAAGATCCTCGAGGCCCCCGCCGCCATCGACGCCGCCTGGATCGACGGCCTCGGCACCAGCGCCAAAGGTTTGCCGGCGCTCGAGTACCTGCTGTTCGCGCAGCCCCTGCCGGCAAACACGCCGCGCTGCGCCTACGCGACCGCGCTCGCCGGCGACATCAGCCGCCGCAGCGACGAGCTCGGCAGCGGCTGGTTGACCCACGCCGAGCACTTGCGGACCGCCGGCACGGCCGGCAGCGCCTACGCCAGCGAGCAGGCCGGCCTCGACGCCGTCGTCAACGCCACGATCGAGAACCTCTACCGCATGGTCAAGGACAAGCTCGATCGCCCGCTCGGCAACCTCACCGGCAGCGACCCCGACCCCGCCGCGCTCGAGTCACGCTTCAGCGGCACCACCCGCGACGACCTCGAGGCCAACCTGCGCGGCTTCGCCATGGTCTACCTCGGCGCCGACGGTGAGTCCGGCGGCGAGCCAGGCCTGGGGGCCCTGGTCGCCTCCCGCGATCCCGACCTCGACCAGCGCATCCTCGCCCAGCACGGGGTCGCCCGCGACGCCCTGGCCGGGATCCCGGATCCCTTCGCCACCGCCCTCACCGACCACCGCAGCGACGTACAGCGCGCCCGCGACGAGATCGACGGCCTGCGCCGCCTGATCAAGCTCGACGTCGCCAGCCTGCTCGGCGTCACCCTCTCGCTCAGCGACAACGACGGCGACTGACCGTGACCGGCCTGCTGCGCCTGCGCCTCGCCCTCGCCCGCCCGATCGACGCCGCCTCGCTGCTGGCCTTCCGCGCGCTGTTCGGCGGCCTGCTGCTGATCAGCGTGATCCGCTTCGCCGCCAACGGCTGGATCGCCGCGCTCTACATCGAGCCCGCCTACCACTTCCCGTACTGGGGCTTCGGCTGGCTGCGCCCCTGGCCCGGCGCCGGCATGTACCTCGAATTCTTCGCCCTCGCCCTCGCCGCCGGGTGCCTGGCGCTGGGCCGGTGCCATCGCCTCGCCGCGCTCGCCTGCTTCGTGCTGTTCACCCACATCGAGCTGCTCGACAAGGCCGCCTACCTCAACCACTACTACTTCGTCAGCGTCGTCCTGTTGCTGCTGCTGTGCATGCCGCTCGGCCGCCTGCGCCTGCGCCCGAACACCACCGCCCCCGCCTGGACCCTCTACGCCCTGCGCCTGCAGGTCGGCCTGGTCTACGGCTTCGCCGGCCTCGCCAAGCTGCGCGGTGACTGGCTGCTGCGGGCCCAGCCGCTCAAGCACTGGCTCGCCCCGCACGCCGACTTCCCGGTGCTCGGCCCGCTCTTCGCCCGCCCCGAGACCGCCCACGTGATGAGCTGGGCCGGCGCCGCCTTCGATCTCGCCGTCCCCTTCCTGCTGCTGCATCGCCGCAGTCGCCCCTACGGATTCGTCGCCCTGCTCGGCTTCCACGCCCTCACCGGCGCGCTGTTCCCGATCGGCATGTTCCCGTGGATCATGAGCTGCGCCGCCCTGATCTTCTTCCCACCCGACTGGCCGCGCCGCCTGAAGCGCGCCCTCGGCCGGCCTGTCCCCGCGGACATCTCACATGTCCCCGCGGACATCTCACCTGTCCCCGCGGACAGCCACGCCCCGCTCGGCCGCCTCGCCCTCGCCGCCCTCGCCCTGCACTTCGGCGTGCAGCTGCTGCTGCCGCTGCGCCATCACCTCTACCCCGGCGACCACGGCTGGCACGAGCAGGGCTTTCGCTTCGCCTGGCACGTGATGCTGGTCGAGAAGACCGGCGTCGTCACCTATCGCGTGCGCGACCCCGCCAGCGGCCGGGTGTTCGTGGTCCACCCCGAGGACGCGCTGACGGTCCAGCAAGCCAAGCAGATGGCGTTTCAGCCGGACATGATCCTCGACTACGCGCACCGGCTCGCGGCCGAGTTCGCGGCCCGCGGCCTGCCCGGCGTCGAGGTCCGCGCCGACGCCTTCGTCGCCTACAACGGCCGCCCCAGCGCCCGTCTCATCGACCCCACGGTCGACCTCGCCCGCGAGCGCGACGGCCTCGCCGGCAAGACCTGGATCCTGCCGCGCCCCGACTGACGCTCCACGAGCTCAGGGCTTGACGAACTTGAGCGTCATGCGATCGCTCTCGCCGATCGCCAGATACTTGGCCTTGTCGGTCTCGCCGTTTTGCAGCGCCGGCGGCAGGGCCCACACGCCCTTCTCGTAGTCCTTCGTGTCCTTCGGGTTGGCGTTGACCTCCGACTTTTCGACGAACTTGAAGCCGAACGACTCGACGCGGGCGATCACCCAGTCCTCGGGCAGGTAACCGGTCTCGGCCTGCTTCTTCGGGTCCGCGACCGGGCCCGGCTTGGCGCGGTGCTGCTCGACGCCCAGCACGCCGCCGGGCTTGAGCGCACGAAACGCCGCCCCATAGACCCCGGCCTCGGCGCCGTCCTCGACCCAGCCATGCGTGTTGCGGAAGGTCAGCACCAGATCGACGGTACCGTCCGGCGCGAGGTTCAGGGTGTTCACGTCCTTGACCGTCACCACCTGGACCTTGTCGTAGACCCCGGGGTTACCGGCCAGCTTCTCCTCATAACGCTTGCCGGCCTTGGTGCCGTAGGCGTCGGCCGGGCCGGTGGTGTCGAAGTTGGTGGTGATCAGCGTGCCGCGCTCGCGCAGCACCGGCGCCAGGATCTCGGTGAACCAGCCGCCGCCGCCCGGCCACAGCTCGACCACGGTCATGTCCGGGCGCAGCCCGAAGAACAGCAGGGTCTCGAGCGGGTGGCGGTAGACGTCTCTCGCCCTGTTCTCGGCGGCGCGCTGGGGGCCGTCCAGCGCCGCGAGCAGCGCCGCCTTGGCCGCGGGGTCGGCCTGCTTCACCGCGACCGCGGCCGGATCGCTGTCCGGCAAGCCGGCCGCTGCCGGGCTGTCCTTGCCGCCCTCCGGCGGCTGGACGGCGGGATCTGTCTTACATGCAAGGAGGGAGGCTGCGGCGAGGGCGAGGACCAGGCGAGGGGCGATCATGAGGCGCGCAACATAGCACGGACCGCCCACAGCCGCGTTCGCTGCGCCGTCCGCCCGGCCGCGCACCGGGCCTCGATCCGGCCGTGCACCGGGCTTCGACCTGGCCGTCCACTTCACGTGGGGAGCTTCTCGCCGTCGCCGCGGGTGACAAAGGCCACGCCCGGCGAGCCGCTCCGACGGCCTCCGCCCTTGTAGGGGCCGCGGCGCCGGTGCTACCTCGTACGGCGATGAAGCTCCGCGGACGCATCCTCTGGCTGACTGAAGACACCGAGCAGCTGCGCGCGCAGCTCGCCGGCAAGGACCTCGCTGGCGACGCCAAGGATCCCCCTGCGCTGGAATTCGCCGTCAACACCGACGCGATGATCAACGGCGCCGCGTGCACGCTCGGCTACACCGGCGACATCCTCGGGCCGTACTTCCTCGAGAACTTCAAGGAGGTCGTGGCCAAGGACAGCGTCAAGAACGGCGGCTTCCAGGTCGTCGTCGGCGGCGACGCCTACGGCTCGGGCTCTAGCCGCGAGGTCGCGGTGGTCGCTCATCAGGGCGCCGGCATCGAGCTCGTGGTCGCCCGCAGCTTCCAGCGCATCTTCCAGGAGAACATGGTCTACAGCGGCCTGCCGTTCACCACCGACCTCACGGTCGTGGACCGGCTCAAGGCCGGCGACGAGGTCGACATCGCCGCGCTCGCGCAGGAGCTGCCCGAGTTCTTCCGCAACGTCGTCAGCGACGGCGGCCTGCTGAAGTACGGCAGCAAGCTGCTCGCGGGTGAGGTCGGCCCGACCTATCGCCTCGACGCGCCGGTCCGCCCGCTCAACTGCGTGGAGAAGATCATCGCCGCCCGCGCCTGGACCGGCGCTGACAAGCCCTTCGGCCTCGAGGCCGTCAAGCCCGGCGAGCAGGTGCTGTGCGAGGTCGGCTTTCGCGGCTTCCACGAGTACACCGGCGGCATGGTCATGGCCCTGTACGAGCAGGAGTGGGGCACCACGCCGGTCAAGAACCCCGAGCTCGCGGCCGCCTTCGAGGACCACTTCGTGCTCATCGACGAGGACACCGTCCCGCTGCGCGTCAAGAGCCAGCGCCTCGACTCGGCCCGCCAGCTGCGCGACGAGATGATCGCCGCCTGCGAGAAGAACAGCATCCGCGTGCACGGACCCGGCCAGAAGTACCAGGCCGGCGTCTGCCACCGCATCGTCGTCGAGGACTACGCGCTGCCCGGCACGATCATCGTGCTCACCGACTCGCACACCCCGACCGCCGGCGTGCTCAACACCTTCGCCTTCGGGGTCGGCTCGACGGCGATGGCCTTCGCCCTGCGCACCGGCCTGATCCCCGTCACCGTGCCCAAGACGATCCGGATCTGGGTCATGGGCGACGCCCGCGGCGTCGTCACCCCCAAGGACCTGATCCTTCACCTGATCGGCGACCCGTACTTCCGCGAGGAGCACTGGCGCGACGCCCCCACCGACACCTGCGTGATCCAGATCGGCGGCCCCGGCCTCGATCAGTGGAACGTCGACGAGCTCAGCGTGCTCACCAACATGACCGTCGAGGGCGGCCTGATGACCGGCATCATCGAGCCCTGCCGCCCGGTCCGCGAGTTCCTGCAGCAGAAGCGCGGCCTCGGCGACGAGGCGATCGACGACATGTTCGTGTCGCCCGACCCCGACGCCAAGTACGTCCGGACCCTGCGCATCAACCTCGCCAACATCCCGCTGACCGTGGCGACCCCCGGCGACTCGCGCAACCGCCAGGCGCTCGCCGAGGTCGTCGGCACCCCGATCCACAACGTCGTGATCGCCTCCTGCACCGGCGGCTCGCTCGCGGATCTGCGGGCCGCCGCCGCGGTGCTGCGCGGCCAGACCATCGCCCCGGGCGTGCGGGTCACCGTCACCCCCTCGAGCGCCGAGGTCTCCGCCGACGCCGAGCGCGAGGGTCTGCTGACCCTGTTCCGCGAGCTCGGCGCCGTCGTCACCCCGCCGGGCTGCGGTTCGTGCATCGGCAACGGCCCCGGGATCCCGCTCGAGGGCGAGACCACCGCCAGCACCACCAACCGCAACTTCGACCGCCGCATGGGTGCGCCCGGCCCCGTTTATTTGGTCTCGCCGGCCGTGGCCGCCGCGTCGGCCGTGACCGGCAAATTGACCGATCCGCGCAGCCTCACCGCGGAAGCGCAGACCTGAGCGTCGGCCGCGCGCAAAAGCGAGCCCCGCCGGTCGCAACCGCCCGCCCCCGGCGCCCTTGATCGTTTTCTCAACCCGGGTACCGTGATCCGATGTCCGGGTTGATGATCGTGCTGACGCTGGTCCTGGCGCCAGCCGTGGAGCCGGACCTCAAGGACCCGTGGTCCGCCGCGAATCGCGCCGCCGCCCCGAAGTCCGATCTGCTCGACCCCTTCGTGCCGCGCTCCGGTGGTGATCCGGCCGCCGGCGAGCCCGCCGCCGGCAAACCCTCGGCCACCAACTCCGGCGAGCTGCGCAACCCCTTCGAGGCCGCGCGCCCGAGCGCCACCGACTCCGGCGAGCTGCGCAACCCCTTCGAGGCCGCGCGCCCGAACGCCACCGCTGCCGGCGAGCTGCGCAACCCCTTCGAGGCCGCCAGCCCCCCGCAAAATGCCGGCGACGAGGCCACCAGCCCTCCGCCGGCCGCGACCCCCGACAGCGAGCTGCGCAACCCCTTCGCGGCCGATCCGCCGCGCAAGGCCACCCGCTCCTCCGAGCTCGTCGATCCGTTTCGGGCTCCGACCGCCAGGCCCTCCGCCCGTGCGCGCGCCGCCTCGCTCGAGCTGCGCAACCCCTTCACCACGCGCCCCGACTCCGGGCGCGCCGCGCCGGCTCCCCGCCAGCAGGCCAGGTCGCGCCGCGTCACCCGGCCGCGCTGAACCTGTCCTTGGGGACAGGCCCTCCGCGCCTGGCCCTCGGGTCAGGTCGTGACCTGGCGCTCCCGGGCCGCCCCTTGCTGGCCGCGCGGGCGCGGTCTACGGTCGGCCGGCCTATGCGCGCGCTTGCGAGTTACCTCTGTGGTGCCTGGAATTCGGGCGCCGGGACCACCCCGGCCATCCTCGTCAACCCCGCGACCGAGGAGCCCCTCGCCGAGGTCCTGGGCGCCACCGACCTCGCGCAGGCCGTCGCCTACGGCCGCGACCGCGGCGGCCCGGCCCTGCGCGCGCTGACCTTCCGCCAGCGCGGCGCCCTGCTGGCCAGCCTCGCCAAGCTGCTGCACGGCCACCGCGAGGCCCTGATCGACCTCGCCGTCACCAGCGGCGGCAACACCCGCGGCGACGCCAAGTTCGACCTCGACGGCGGCCTCGGCGTGCTCGCGGCCTACGCCGAGCTGGCCGAGACCCTGCCCGAGGACCCCTGGCTGCTCGAGGGCGAGCCCGCCGCTCTGGTGCGCACCAGCAAGGTCCGCGCCCAGCACCTGCTGGTCCCGCGCCACGGCCTCGCGGTCCACATCAACGCCTTCAACTTCCCGGCCTGGGGCATGCTCGGCAAGGCCGCGGTCGCGCTGCTCGCCGGCATGCCGGTGCTCTCGAAGCCGGCGACCAGCACCTCCGCGCTCGCCCACCGCATCGCCGAGATCATCGTCGAGGCCAAGATCCTGCCCGAGGGCGCCTTCCAGCTGCTGATGGGCCCGGCCGGCGACCTGCTCGACCACCTCGGCCCGCAAGACGTCATCGCCTTCACCGGCGGCGCCGAGACGGCCGCGCGCCTGCGCGTGCACCCGGGCGTGCTGCGCCACGGCGTGCGCCTCAACGTCGAGGCCGACAGCCTCAACGCCGTCGTGCTCGGCCCCGACCTCGCCGAGGGCACCCTGCTGTGGGACCTCGCGCTGCGCGACGCGACCATCGAGCTGACCCAAAAGACCGGTCAAAAGTGCACCGCCACCCGCCGGATCCTGGTCCCCAACGGCCTGCTCGCGGCCTTCCGCGACGCCCTCGCCGAGCGCCTCGGCGAGCTCGCCGGCAAGACCGGTGACCCGGCCAGCAAGGCCGTCAAGATGGGCCCGCTCTCGACCGCCCAGCAGCTGCGCGACGCCCGTGCCGGCCTCGCCAAGCTCCAGCAGCACGCCCGCATCGTCCGCGGCGATCCCCAGCGGGCCGACTTCCTCGACGTCCCCGCCGGCAAGGGCTTCTTCCTCGAGCCGATCCTGCTCGAGGCCCGCGCCGAGACCGTCGCCGACGCCGGCGCCAGCTTCCATCAGGTCGAGGTCTTCGGCCCCGTCGCCACCCTGCTGCCCCACGACGGCAACCCCGCCCAGATCGCGCGCATCATCGGCCTCGGCGGCGGCAGCCTCGTCAGCACCGTCTACAGCGACGACCGCGACTTCCTCGCCCATGCCGTCGCCGACATCGGCCCGCAGCTCGGCCGCCTCGTCCTCAACGACGAAAAATCCGCGTCCGGCGCGTTCAGCCCCGGCTGCGTGTTCCCGCAGGCCAACCACGGCGGCCC
>NZ_JACCSO010000111.1 GCF_013812955.1 Nannocystis sp.
GTCGTCAGCCCGGGCCACGAGCTGTGTGATCCCGGTGCACTCGTGGAACCCGGAGAAGCGATCGCCGTGTGCGCGCCCACCTGTCGCTTCGCCGGGCGCATCGTCTTCATCTCATCGCAGGTCTATACGGGCGAGCTCGGCGGGATCTCCGGGGCGGATCTTAAGTGCCAGGCGCTGGCCAAGGGCTTCGACCTGGAGCGCGCCCACACGTATCGGGCCTGGCTCAGCGATGGCGTGAGCGAGCCGGCGGCGACCTTCGAGCACGGGGCGATGTTCGCCGCCACGCCGTACGTGCTTCGAAACGGCGTCAAGGTCGCGGCCAGCTTCGAGGACCTGGCCCAGAACGGGCCCGCCGTCGGCATCACGATCACGGACACCTACGAGGTCCTCGTCAACAAGAACGTCTGGACGCATACGACCCACGAGGGCGAGGCGGTGCCCGACATGCATCACTGCGACCAGTGGACCTCCAACAGCTTCAAGGCGCAGGCGATCGTCGGCTGGAATATCCCTCCGGAAGGCTCGCCGGAGCTCGAGGCCTGGGCCGAGGAGCGGTGGTGGACGCGGTACGTGGAGAAGATCTGCAAGGACCCGCAGCATCTGTACTGCTTCGAGAACTGACAACCTGCCCCATGGGGCAGGTGCTTCCACCTGTCCCCGAGGACATGCTCACTCGCCGAGCTTGAGCTTGACCTTAGCGATGCGCGCGGCGGCCTTGGCGTCGCCGAGGTCCCTGGCCTTCTCATACTGGGTGAGCGCGTCGCGGTAGCGCAGCGCGTTATAATAGGCGTCGCCGAGCTTGATGCGGTAGCTGCCGTTGTTCGGGGCGACCGCCACTGCCTGCTCGGCGTAGCGCTGGGCCTTCTGGGCCGAGCCGCGGTCGAAGTAGATGTCGCTGAGGCCGATCAGCGCCTCGCCGTTTTTGCGGTCGAAGCTGATCGCCTGGTTGAACAGGGCCTCGGCGTCGCTGCGGCGTCCGGCCCTCAGCGCGTCGCTGCCTTGCCCGGCCAGGTCCGCGGCCTTCGCCGGGTCGCGCTTGACCTCGGGCTCGATCTCGGCGTCCGGCGGTGTCCCCTCGTCGGGGCGCTTCTTGGTCGTGGTAGCGGGCTTCTTCTTGGGGTCCGCCGGCTCGACCGCCGGGGTCGGCGTCGGCGTCGGCGCCGGATCCTCGACCTCGATCACGTCGTCGGCCTCGGCGCCCGCGCCCGTCCCGTTGCTCTTCGGCGGAGGCGGTGGCGGTGGCACCGGCTTGGCCGGCGGCTCCTCGTCCAACCCGGGATCGACGACCACACCGGCGCCGCGCATCGCCTCCTGGGCCTCGATCGACTTGCTGAGCGGCATCGCGCTCATGACGATCTTCTTCGACCACTTGCCGCGCTTCTTCTCGTCCTCGCCCGACACCGCCGCGCTGGCGATCGCCATGCCGGCCATCTCGCTGTCGCGCAGCTTGTCGGTGGTCACGCGCTCGAGCATGTCGCGGCGCTCGCCCTCGCTGCGGACCGAGCGCTCGAGCGCCTGCGGGTTGTTCGGGTCGAACCACAGCACCCAGTCGTAGTAGTCGTAGGCCAGCGTCTTGGTCGCCGGACGCTCGTAGAACGTGTCGGCGACGGTCAGCAGCTGGGCGCTGAACTCCTTGCGCAGCACCCCGCCACGCTCGTCGGCCGCGTGCTCGCCCGGACCGTCGAGGGCCTCGAGCTTGAGCAAGGTCTTGAGCGCGACCGCCTCGTTGTCGACCGAGATCACGTAGTTGCCGATGCTGGCCGCGTTGCGGGCCTCCTGGCTCAGCTCCTCGATCTGCGCCGTCACCTCCGGCGGGACCTCGGGCGCGCCCGGACGCATCATCAGCACGGCCAGCAGCGCCACCGCCGACGCCGCGGCGACGGCCGGCCACAGCCAGCGCCGGCGCGGATTGAGCTCCGCGTGCAGGCTCGGCATGCGGGCGATCAGGTTGGCGCGCCGCTCGGGCTCGACGTCCGGCAGCGGCAGGTCGTCCCACTCGGTGGTCACGCCGGCGGCGATCTGCGCCTCGCACAGCGCCGCCTCGAGCTCCGCCATGTTGTCGTAGCGCTGGCCCGGGTCCTTGGCCAGGCTGCGCATGATCACGTCCTCGAGCGCCTTCGGGCCGGCGCCCGGGAGCACCTCGCTCGGCCGCTTCGGCACGATGTTGAGCTGGGCCAGCAGCACCTCGGCGAGGTTGTCCATCGTGAAGGGCGGGTGATGGACCAGCATCTCGTAGGCGACGCAGCCGACGGCATAGATGTCGAGGCGAGCGTCGAAATCACCGCCGGAGATCTGCTCCGGGGGCATGTACTGGGGGGTGCCGGCGATCTGCCCGCCACCGTCGCGGCGCGCGTCGAGGATCGCCGCGACTCCGAAGTCGACGATCTTCACCATGTCGCGGCGGCCCTCGTGGTGCACGAGGATGATGTTCTCCGGCTTGATGTCGCGGTGGACGATCCCCGCCTTGTGGGCCGCGCCGAGGCCCTTGCAGATCTGCCGCAGGATCGCGAACACCCGGCCGCTCTCGATCTCGTGCTCCGTCAGCGCCGACAGGTCCGTGCCCGCCAGCAGCTCCATGCAGAAAAACAGGCGCCCGTCCGGCAACTCGCCGAAGTCGAAGATCTCGACGTTGTTCTTCGAGCCCGCACGCGCGGCCGCTCGCGCCTCCTCGCGGAACACCTGCGCCGTGTCGCTGCGCTCACTCAGCTCCGCGCGAAGGATCTTCAGCGCCACCCGACGCTCGATGTCGATGTGCTCCGCCTCGTAGACGACGCCCATCCCGCCCTCGCCGAGCCAGCGCAGCAGCCGGTAGCGCGTCCCGGGGATCGGCTTGCCCGCCACCAGTCGGATGTGCGCCCGCTCGACCCCAGACCCTCCAGCCTCGGTCCCGCGCGCGTGCTGCACCTGCGTCGGTCGCATCC
>NZ_JACCSO010000117.1 GCF_013812955.1 Nannocystis sp.
GCACGGCCCACGCGGTCTGGGTCACCAGGCTCGGCTCGCCGGGCGGGAGGCTGATGTCGCGCTCCTGGATCAGGCCCTCGAAGCTCTCGCCCCAGCCGCCGTCGGCACGCTGGGCGCCGAGCAGCCACTGGATGGCCCGGGCGATCGCCGGATGGTGCGGTGAGACGCCGGCCGCGAGCAGCGCCGGGACCGCGAAGAAGGTCCCATACGTGAAGTTCACGCCCCAGAACCCGGCCCACCCGCCGTTGGCATGCTGGGCTCGCAGCAGGAAGCCGACCCCGCGCTCGACCGCACCGTCGAGCTCGGCCGAGAGGGCCCCGCCGAGGCGCTCGCCGAGGGCCGCGCGGGCGACCGCCAGGCCGCGCACGCAGCTCGCGGTGCACTCGCTGTACGAGTACTCGAGCATGCAGTTGCCGTAGATCTCCGCCGGGTTGAAGTGGCGCAGCACCATGCTGCCGCGCCGCGGCTCGTAGGAGCCGAAGCCGCCGTCGTCGTTTTGGCGGCGCATGATGAAGCTTATCGCAGCCCGCTGGCGAGCCAGCGACAGGCCTGGCCCTTCGACCAGGTCGCGATGCACGTGCAGCAGCGCCTCGAGGGCCTCCGCGGTGCAGTCGCTGACCGGCCACGGGTGATTCTCATCGGCGAAGCCCCAGCCGCCGTCGGCGGGCTCGCGGTAGTGATCGGCGCCGCCGGGGATGTCGGCCCGCAGCTGCGCGCGCGGCAGCCAGGCCGCGGCCGCGCTGGCGATCGCGCGGGCGTCGGGCAGCTCGGGTCCCTCGGCCAGAGCCTGCAGCGCGAAGCTGGTGTCCCAGATGTCGCTGCGCGCCCCGCAGATGCGCATGCCCTCCTCGTCGTCCTCCCACACCCAGTACTCGAGGCCCTGCAGCGCGCGCGGCAGATCGGGGTGGCGCGGATCGCTGTGGTGGAGGGCGAGGCAGAACAGCAGGCCGTTGACGGGGCTGAGGCACACCCAGTCGGTGCTCGTGAACTCGAAGCGGATGTGGTCCATCGCGCGGGCGAGGGCGCGGCGGCGCAGCAGGCCCGGGGTCAGGCGATCGAGCGCGCGCATGCCCGCGAACGCGGCGCGAAGGCCCGCGCCGGGGAGCTCGTAGACGTCGGTGGCGGCGATCTCGTCGCGGTGGGCGGCGAAGCGGACGCGGGCGTAACCCTCGGGATAGAGCTCGCCGCGGATGGCCGCGAGGCGCGGCGAGTCCGGGGCCGTCAGCCGCACGCCGTACACGTACGAGAGCCCGAGGTAGATCAGGCGCATGTGATTGTAGAGCCGGCGCGGATGCACGGGCGTGGCGTCGGGCAGCAGCCACATCTCGGGCAGGATCGGCTGCACGCCCTGCCACGGGTACATGCCGAGCATCGCCAGCCAGACGCGGCCCCAGGTCGGGATCGCGACGACGCCGCCGTGGGCCCGGATCCAGCGCGACGCGCCGAGCGCGAGCGGGTCCTCGGGCGGGGCGCCGAGCAGGCGCAGGGCCACGTACGCGAGGGTGGTGTGGAACAACCACGAGGCGCTGTCGGGGTGCATGCCCCAGCCGCCGTCGGCCCGGACCTGCAGCTCGAGGCTGCGGCGGATCCTTCGTCGGCGCTCCGGCGGAATCGGCCGGCCGAGGATCTCGCACAGGATCACGTACTGACAGACCAGCATCGGGTTCCACACCACCTCGCCGGCCAGCGCGCCCTTCGGCTGCTGGACCGCGCGCAGGTGGCCGAGCGCGCGGGCGTAGGCGTCGGCCGCGTCGGCCCGCAGCGACTGCGCGGGCGAGTCGATGGTGGACGCGGGCGCGTCGATGGTGGCGGAGGGATTCGAGGCGACGGTCGAAGCGGCGGTGGAGTCGGTCACGGGGGCCTGCCTGGCGGCGCCGGACCGTGCACGATCACGGCGCCTGTTTGAAGATCAGGAAGTATTGATACGGCAAGAACGTCTCCTCGCGCTCGAGCACGAAGCCGGCCTGCGCGAGCTCGGTGATCACGGTCTCACGCGAGGTGCGAAATTGCGGCGCCGGGGCGGTGTTATCCGGCACAGTCGCGTCGGGTTTGAAGTTGATCACCGCGAGGCGACCGCCGGGCTTGAGCGCCGCGCGGACCTTCTTGAAGTAGCTGACCCGGCTGCGCAGGTACGGGTAGGTGTTCGAGACGAAGACCAGGTCGACGCCGCGCTCGGGCAGCGCCGGGTCGTCGTAGAAGGCCAGGTGCGGCTCGATGTTCGGGGTGCCCCAGGACTCGCGGTTGTGCTCGATGTATCCGCGAAATTCGTCGTCGACGTCGACCGCGTAGACGGTGCCGCCCGGGACCTCGCCGGCGAGGCGGCGTGAGAAGTAACCCGAGCCGGCGCCGATGTCGGCGACCACGCCGCCCTTGTCCTCGATGCCCAGGGCGCGGACCACCCGCTCGGGCATCAGCCAGGGGTCGCGCTTGGCGTCGTCCATGGCCGCGAGGGCCTTTTTGGGGTCGTCGTAGTCCATGTCGGCGACCGTCTCGCCCTTGCGGCAGGCGACGAGGCACAGCGCCGCGAGGCAGAGGGCGGCTCCGCGGGAGGCGAGGGCAGGGAGGTACGACATGGGCCGAGCGTAGTCCCCGGGCCGTGAAGTGTCGAGTTCGGCCCCCCTGGCGGGCATGCGCCGAGCAGCGGACTCGGGTAGACTGCGCCGCCTTGGCCGCCTCGATCACCTCGCAGCACGAACCCGGCGCGGGCTCCGGAACAGGTCCTGGCGCTGGTCCTGGCGCTGGTCC
>NZ_JACCSO010000129.1 GCF_013812955.1 Nannocystis sp.
GCGTAGCAGCCACATCGCCAGCAGAGCCGGCAGGCCGACGGAACCCGGCGCACCCTGGCATCCACAGCCCTCGCCATCCTCGGCGTTACCACCGTGGCGGGCCTGGCCGGCTTCGTCGCGCCGGCCGACGGCGACGGCTACGGCGCTGTTCGACGGCTGGGTCGCCTTGATGTTGCGACATCCGGGTGTACGGGTCGAGATCGCGGGTCACACCGACAGCCGCGAACAGTCGCCCGCCGAGCAGTCGCTGCGACGTGCGCCGGCGGTGCAGCGCTATATGCTCGCACATGGCGTCGCGGCCGCGCGAATGCAGGTCCGCGGAGCGGGCGCGGACGAGCCGCACGACAACAATACCACCGACCTGGGACGCGCCAGGAACCGTCGTACCACGTTCACGATCATCGCCCCATGCGCGGGTGAACGCCGCGCTATCGGTTCAACGGCGGCTGTCGGGCGCTGGCGACCGCACGTTCGGTGACGGCGCGTTCGGGGGCCAGTTGGGGGGCGATCGCGGGGCTCTCCTCGATCGAGGGCAGGAAGCGCGGCGTGACCAGCTTGTGCGAGGCCTGCTCGTAGGCGTAGCCGAGCGCGAGGATCAGGGCGTCGGACCACTTCGGGCCGATGAAGCTCAGGCCGACCGGCAGGCCCTTTACGTGGCCCATCGGCACGGTCAGGTGCGGATAGCCGGCGATCGCCGCGAGGTCGCCGGCGCCGCTGGCGGAGATGTGGTCACCGTGCACGACGTCGATCAGCCAGGCCGGGGGCATGGTCGGGCCGACGAGGGCGATGACCCTGTGGTCCGCGAGCAGCCTGTCGATGCCCTCCGTGCTCGCGGCCCGCAGCGAGGTCTCGCGCGCCTTGATGTACGCCGGATCGGCCCGGCCCGGGGTCTGCTGGGCTTGCTCGAAGATCTGCTGCCCGAACAGCGCCAGCTCGCGGCCGGCGTGGGTGTTATGATTATTAAAGGCGATCAGGTCGGCGAGGCTGCGGATCGGCACGGACGGCGGCGCGGCGGCCAGATAAGCGTCGATCTCGGCCTTGAACTCGGTGAGCAGCACGATCCATTCGTTGGCCTGGAGCTCGTCGCGGCCCTTGAACTCCGTGATCTCGACCAGGGTGGCGCCCTGCGCCTGGAGGGTCGCCAGCGCCTCAGCAAAGGCCGTGTCGGTGCCGAAGCCGCTGGCGAAGCGCATCACGCCGATCCGCTGGCCGCGCAATGCGGACGATGACAATACGGCCGCATAATCGACCTTGTGGGCGTCGGCCTCGCGGGTCGCCGGGTCCTGCGGGTCGGTGCCGGCCATGGCGCCGAGCACGAGGGCGGCGTCACGCACGGTGCGCGTCATCGGGCCGGGTGTATCCTGGCTGGGGCTGATCGGGATGATGTGAGTGCGGCTGACGAGGCCGACGGTCGGCTTGAAGCCGACGACGCCGTTGACCGCGGCCGGGCAGGTGATCGAGCCGTCGGTCTCGGTGCCGATCGCCGCGGGTACCATGCCGGCCGCGACGGCGACGCCGCTGCCGCTGCTCGAGCCGCAGGGGTTACGATTGAGCGCGTGGGGGTTGCGGGTCTGCCCGCCGATCGCGCTCCAGCCCGAGATCGACCGCGTGGAGCGGAAGTTGGCCCACTCCGAGAGGTTGGCCTTGCCGACGATCACTGCGCCCGCGGCCCGCAGACCGGCGACGAGCGGGGCGTCGCGGCCGGTGATGTTGTTTTGGAGCGCGAGGCTGCCGGCCGTGGTCGGCAGCGGCCCCCTGGTCTCGATGTTGTCCTTGATCAGGATCGGCATGCCCCACAGCGGGCCGCGCGGGCCGCTGCTGCGATCGCGCTGCCGCGCCTCGTCCAGCGCCGTCGGGTCGACGGCGATGACGGCGTTGAGGACGGGGTCGAGGCGCTCGATCGCCTGGATCGCGGCCCTGGTGCGGGCCTCGGCGCTGCGCTCGTCGATACGCGAGGGCTCCGCGGTGGTGGCCGTGGCGCCCGCACATGCGAGGAGGAGCAGCGCGGGGCCGAGGACGAGGGTGCGGAGCATCGCGGCCAGCTTATCACTGGCAGATGGTCGTCACGAAGTCGCCGCTGAGGAGCTCGAGGCCGCCGGGGAGCGCGCAGGTGATGCAGCTGGACCCGACCAGCGGCGTGCCCCACGGGGGGGTGGGTTTCGGTACCTGGAAGTTGATCTCTCCCTGGTAATCATCGCCCTCGGCGAAGGTGAAGCTCTCCACGTTGCAGTCCGCGTCGCCGACCTCGAGGATGATCGGCGACACATCCCACCCGATGCCGAAGCCGATGCCGTTGCCTTCGAACATTGTTATCTCGCAGAAGGATTCCGCGGACTGCCCCCACGAGACGCGCCACTGGTCCTTGCAGAGCGGGACGCCGAAGGGGTCGGCACAGCCGAGTTCGACGTTGCTCCACACGAACCAGCGGGCGTTGTCGGGCACGAAGGCCCGCTGCGTGAGGATCTGGTCGTTGCGGACGACGAGCGCGGTCTGGAGCCCGGGGATCGGCCCGGACGAATGGCAGTCGATGCTGGGCGTGGGTTTGCAGGCGATCGGAGTCAGGGCGTCGACGTCCCAGTTGGCCTTGACGACCTCATTGTACGGGGGCTGCTCGCCCGGCACGTCCATCCAGGTGTCGGCGTTGCAGTCCTCGTGCGATTCGAAGGGCTCGCCGGTGCCGGTGGTCGGGGCCTCGTTGACCCCGGTGTCCTCGGTGCCGCGGGTCTGGGAGCCGGAGCTGCTATCCGGCGCCGGCCCGCCGGTGCTGACACCGTCGGTGCCGATGCCGCCGGTGCTGTTGCCGGCGGTGACGAGCTCGGGGTCGCTGTCCTCGGCGCTGTCGTAGTCGGTCAGGCTGACGAGGGGCTTGGCGCAGCCGGCGGTGATGGTGAGCAGGAGGGCGGAGATACGAGCAGCGCGGGGCGTGTGGTTCATGTGCTTGGTTTCCCGTGGCGGCGAAGATCCGTCGGATGTGGATCAGAACGAGAGCGGACCAGGGCTCACCGGCCATCTTTCATGGCGCGAACGCGAGGATCCGCAGGCTCGCGTACTCCTCGACGAGGATCAGCTCGCCGCAGCGGCCGCGGACGCTGCGCATCCACGAGATCCCCCCGCCCGGGTACACGCTCGGCAGCGGCGTGACCGCGAGCAGCTCGCCCGCGAACGACACCTCCCGCACCTCGAAGGTATGCATGCTCGTCGCACCGTCGTGGTGCCCCCTGCTGCGCGACACGGGGACCGTGAACCCGTCCGCGTCGATGAGCATGTCCTGCGCCCACGCCGTCATCTCGCCCTCGGGCTCGGCGACCGTCAGCGCCCAGCGGGTCGCGCCGCTGTCGACCTCGACGGAGAGCAGCTCGACGCGCGCGGTGAACTCCGTGGTCCCGCGCAGCACGACGATCTGGTCGTCCGGCGCGAAGTGCAGCGCCGTCACGTCCTCGTACTCGGGCACCGTGATCACCCGCTCCCACACCAGCCCGCCGTCGCTGTCGAAGCGCCACAGCCGCAACGTGTCGTCGTCGCCGAACCCCACGTCGGCGTGAGCGGCGACCGCGACGTCACCCTGCGGGCCGACCGCGACCGCGCGTACCCACATATCCTCGGGTCCCGCGAGCCCGACCTGCCACGCCGGCACGCCGGTGTCCGGCGCGAGTTTGGCGACGCGCATCTGCTTGGAGACCGCATCGAAGCCCGCGACCACCACCGCGTCGCCGGCCAGCGCCATCGTCGGCTCGACGATGCCCGGACCGAGCGTCGGGAATGCGAGCTCGACCTCCGAGAGCGGGGCCAGGTCCGAGGCGAAGCGCGTCAGCCCCGAGACCGGGCCTTCGCCTTCGCCGTCGAAGTGCCCGCCGAGCAGCAGTGGTTGGTCGTCCGGGCCGATGCGCAGGACGTACGGCTCGGCGCCGTTCGGGCCGAGGGTCGACTCGGTGGGGGCGAGCAGCTCGCCCTCCGGGGTGACGACCAGCAGCGATATGCCCTTTTTATCGGTCGCCAGATCGAAGCTCATCGCCACGACGATGCGCCCATCCGCCATGCGCCCGATCGGGCCCTTGCCGCTGTGGAAGCCGAATGAACTCCCCTGGGGCGAGAACTCGACGGTCCACAGCGGCGCGAGGTGCTCCTGTCCCTCGGGACAGCCGGCTGGAACGCCCGTGGTCGGCTCGGAGCCGCCCGAGGTGGGCTCACCGGTGCTGGCGCCGTCGGTGCCGGACTCCGAGTTGCCACCGTCGCCGTTGAAGTCGGTCAGGTTGACGAGGGGCTTGGCGCAGCCGGCGGCGACGGTGAGCAGGAGGGTCGAGATAAGCTGAACGGAGCGGCGCGAGTGGGTCATGGTTTTGGATTTCCCGCACCGGCGCCGATCCGTCGCGGGTCGATCAGAATGTGATCGGACCTGATGATCTGGCGATCATTGCGGGTCCCGGCACAGCGTGCGCACGCGCGCGGTATGGGTCGAGTCCGGGTAGGTGCGAAGAAAGGTCTCGGCCTCGGCGCGCGCGGCTTCGTGGTGCCCGAGCGCGCACAGGGCCTCGATGCGCAGCCGCTGGCGATCTTGCAGCATCTGTCCGGTACGGAAGTCGTTCGCGTGCTCACCGAGCGCTCGCAGGGCCGCTTCCGGGTCGTTATCGTCGAGCGCGGCGCGGGCCTGACGTAGCAGCGCGACCTCCGCGGCGAGGCCGGGCTCGGCGGGCGCGACC
>NZ_JACCSO010000139.1 GCF_013812955.1 Nannocystis sp.
CGCCTTCAACCGCCCCACCAGCGCCCGCGTCTCGAGCGCCCGCACCAGCCGCTCGAGCTTCGCGCTGCGCGCCATGCCGGCCCCGAGCTCGGTCCGCGCCGCGTCGCCCTCGCTCCGCGCCGCGCGATACCCGGCATAACCCTCGCTCGCCGCCAGCCACCCCGCGATCGCCTCGCGCTCTCGCCCCAGCGTCGCCGCGAAGTCGGGATGCCACGGGTCGTCGAGCACCGGCCAGCGCGCCAGCAATTCCGCCGCCGTGGCCCGGTACCCCGCGTCCTCGGCCTGCGCCGCCTTGTCGAGGCGATCCGTCACCACGACCATATCGTCTTGAACCTGCTGCAACTGCGCCGCCGCCTCGCCCTCGCCGAGCCCCAGCGCGGCCACCAGCGCGGCGATCACCGCATCATCCTCGCGCAAGTCGACCGCCGCCGACCTGCCCTTAAGGCCAGGTACCGCCCGCAGCCACCGCTCCGAGGTCGTGGTCGGCACATCGATGCCCGCGCTGACCGAGCGCGCCCGCGCGTGGGCCTCGAGCAGCGACACCCGCCCGTCCCCGTCGAGGTCGATCTCCGCCGGTCGACCGGCCCGGTCGCGCCCCGCCAGCGCGTTCAAAAAATGCAGCCCGTAGCCCTCCTGCGCGGCCCGGTCGGGGTTCGGATCGCAGCCCGACGCCTCGCGCTCCGCGGTCGCCGCGAACAGCCCGCAACGCCCCGGCGCCACCCGCCGCTCGCCCGCGTCCGCGTCGACGAAGGCCAGCTCCGCGAAGCCCCCGGAGAAGCAGGTCGTCATCACCAGCCGCACCGGCCTCGCCCCGGCGTCGAGCACCGCCGCCAGCTCGAAGGCCTGCAGCGCCCTCTGCCCCCATAGATCGATCGAGGCCTCCGCGGGCTGCTCGCCGCGCTGCCCGTGTCCCGCGAGATACACCAGCAGCGGCCGCTCCCCGACCGCGCTGGCCCGCTCGAGCGCGAGCCGCAGGTTCTCCGCCGTCGCCGCCGCATCGACCGGCAGCGTCGTCCGCCGGTACCGCGAATCACGGCCCCCTCGCGGGCTGAACAGCTCGCCGAGCTCGAGCAACAATTCATCACCCTGCGGCGCGCTCACCTCGACCTGCACGCCATGACTGCCACGACCGCCGGCGAACAGCAGCAGCCCATCCGCGCCGAAGGTCGCCTGCGCGAGCCCGAGGTCCTGCTCGATCGACACCTGATTGAACTCCGGCGTGCTACCCCCACCCGCGGCGATCCACCGCAGCGAGTCCGGCCACGGCTCGGGCAACGCCGCGCCCACCTCCACGACCTCGTCCCGATCATCCTGCGCCATGACCCCGGCCGGCACCCCGGCCGGCACGACCGCCGCCACCTCGGCGATCGCCGGCGGCGCCACCCCGGCCGGCTGCTCGACCGCCTCGGCCGAACACGCAATCACCACCAACACGACCGCAAAATAGACCCTGTTGCTGCGCACCGCCCCGCGAGCATATGGCCCCGCGGCCCGGAAATGCGAGCGCCGATCCATGCCGCCAGCGAGCGGCGCGCGGTGCTCAGTGCGGGACCACCTCGCCCCTCGCCCGCGCCTCCTCGGCGGCCCGGTCGGCGGCCTCCCGCGCGGCTCGCTCCTGGAACTGACCGCGCAGATAGGTGACCCCGAACGCTGTCACGACCGCCAGCAGCGCCATCGTGAGGATGAGTTTGATGCGAAAGGTCAACACCGGATCACTCATGCCCTCACCATGCGGGAATCGGACCGGGGCGCAACCGCGCATCGCCCCCGGCGCCGCCGGCACAGGATCGCGCGCGCGAACCCCGGTCCAGGCCGCCAGGGGTGTCCTGTCCGGCTTCTCGGCCGAAGCTGCTTGCCGGGCTCCCGGCCTCGCCCATTATCTATGTAGTGACCGCCCACGACCGTGGGCAGCCACTACGAGCCGCGGCTCGGCGAATCGCCGGGTCGCGGGCGCTTAAATTCTCTCCTCGCTCCGGCCGAATGCTCGCTCGCTCCCCGGGCCGCCGCGCCGGAACCCGGTTACGCTGATCAAGATGATCAAGACGATCGACCCGAGCATGGATCGCAGCCAGGATCCCTTTGAGGCGCTGTCGGAGCTCAGGCTCGCCGACGGCACGGTCCGGCGTTTCTACAGCTTGCCCGCGCTCACCGGCGCGGGCCTCGACGTCTCGAGGCTGCCGCGCAGCCTCCGCGTGATCCTCGAGTCCGTGCTGCGCAACCTCGACGGCCACCGAATCTCCGAGGATGACGTGCGCAGCCTCGCCGGCTGGACCCCGAACGGCGAGCGCAGCGCCGAGATCCCCTTCGTGGTCGCGCGCATCGTCTTGCAGGACTTCACCGGAGTACCCCTGTTGGTCGACCTCGCCGCGATGCGCAGCGCCGTCGCCCGCATGGGCCGCGACCCGGCGATCATCGAGCCGCTGGTGCCCGTCGACCTCGTCGTCGACCACTCCGTGCAGGTCGACTTCGCCGGGGTCCACGACGCGCTCGCCCGCAACATGGCGATCGAGTTCCATCGCAACCGCCAGCGCTACGAATTCTTGAAGTGGGGCACCACCGCCTTCAACGGCTTCAACGTGGTCCCGCCCGGCGTCGGCATCGTGCATCAGGTCAACCTCGAGCACCTCGCGCGCGGCGTGCTGCAGACCGGCGATGTCCTGTATCCGGACACTCTGGTCGGCACAGATTCACATACCACCATGATCAATGGGCTCGGCGTGGTCGGCTGGGGCGTCGGCGGCATCGAGGCCGAGGCCGGCATGCTCGGCCAGCCGGTCTACTTCCTCACCCCCGACGTCGTCGGCGTGCACCTGCGAGGCACGCTCGCGCCCGGCGTCACCGCCACCGACCTCGTGCTCACGATCACCGAGCTTTTGCGCCGTCGCAAGGTCGTCGGCAAATTCGTCGAGTTCTTCGGTGAAGGCGCCGCGTCGCTGTCCGTGACCGACCGGGCCACGATCGCCAACATGGCCCCCGAGTACGGCGCCACCATGGGCTACTTCCCGGTCGACGAGCGCAGCTGCCAGTACATGCACGAGACCGGCCGCAGCGACGCCGAGGTCGACGCCCTGCGCCGCTACTACGTGGCCCAGCAGATGTTCGGCATGCCCGCCGACGGCGACATCGACTACAGCGAGCGCGCCGAGCTCGACCTCGCCGGCGTCGAGCCCAGCGTCGCCGGGCCCCGCCGCCCGCAGGACCGCATCCGCCTCGCCGACCTGCGCACCAGCTTCTCCGAGCTGCTGCACGGCACGGACGGCGCGGGCTACGGCAAGCCCCCGAACACCGGCCGCGTGCGCCTGTCCGTCGTCACCCGCGCGCCCGACCGCATGGCCGCGCCGGTCAGCGGCGGCGGCGAGCAGGACTCCGCGACGATGCCGGTCTACACCGCGCCGTCGACGAGCCCGAAGAACACCAACCCGGAGACCGAGATCGAGATGATGCAGAACCGGCCGACCCCGGACCGCGTCGACGCGGCCGCCACCGGCCCGGCCACCCAGCTCGACCTGCACGACGGCGCCGTCGTCATCGCCGCGATCACCAGCTGCACCAACACCTCGAACCCGAGCGTCATGATCGCCGCGGGACTGGTGGCACAAAAGGCGGTCGAGCGCGGCCTGCGGGTCAGCCCCGCCGTCAAGACCTCGCTCGCGCCCGGCTCGCGGGTCGTCACCCATTATCTCACCATCACGGGCCTGCAACCATTCCTCGACCGCCTCGGCTTTCAGGTCGTCGGTTACGGCTGCACCACCTGCATCGGCAACTCCGGCCCCCTCGACCCCAACATCGAGCGCGCGGTGATCGACCATGACCTCGTGGTCGCCAGCGTATTGTCGGGCAACCGCAACTTCGAGGCCCGCATTCACCAGAGCATCCGCGCCAACTTCCTGATGAGCCCGCCGCTGGTGGTCGCCTTCGCGCTCGCCGGCCGCATCGACATCGACATGACCAGCGAGCCGCTCGGCCACGACACCGCCGGCCAGCCGGTGTACCTGCGCGACCTGTGGCCCACCAGCGAGGAGATCGGGGTCCACCTCTCCGCCGCCACCAACCCGACCAGCTACCGCGCCCTCTACGACGACCTCGCCGCGTCCAATCCCATGTGGGCCGAGATCCCCGCCAGCGGCGGCAAGGTCTACGCCTGGGACGAGACCTCGACCTACATCCAGGACCCGCCCTATTTTGAGAAGTTCAGCCTCGCGCCCTGCCCCCCGACCGCGCTGACCAGCGCCCGCGCCCTGGCCAGCTTCGGCGACAGCGTCACCACCGACCACATCAGCCCCGCCGGCGCCATCTCGCCCGACTCGCCCGCCGGCCAGTTCCTGCGCGAGCGCGGCGTCGCCACCGAGGACTTCAACTCCTACGGATCCCGCAGAGGCAACGACCGCGTCATGGTCCGCGGCACCTTTGCCAATGTCCGCATCAAGAACCTCATGGTCCCCGGCGTCGAGGGCGGCGTCACCGTGCATCAGCCCGACGGCACCCGCATGTCCATCTACGACGCCGCCATCCGCTACCAGGCCGCCGGCATCCCCCTGGTGATCTTCGCCGGCCAGGAGTACGGCACCGGCTCCTCGCGCGACTGGGCCGCCAAGGGCACCCGCCTGCTCGGCGTGCGCGCCGTGATCGCGGCCTCGTTCGAGCGCATCCATCGCAGCAACCTCGTCGGCATGGGCGTGCTGCCCTGCCAGTTCGACCCCGGCACCGACGCGACCACCCTGAACATCGACGGCACCGAGACCTTCGACCTGCGCGGCCTCGAGTCCGGCGTCCAGCCCCGCCAGCGCGTCACCCTGCACATCCACCGCGCCTCCGGTGAATCCCTGACCGTGCCCCTGACCCTGCGCATCGACACCCCGATCGAGGTGGATTATCTCCATCACGGCGGCATCCTGCCATTCGTACTGCGCCAGCGGCTCGGTGGCGGTATCGCCCCCGCGGCATCCCCCGATTGTGAGCCCTGAGCGCTCGCCAGCGCCCCCCGCTCTGAATACGCGACAATCGCCGCGAACCTGCCACAGCCCCCTGCAGGGCCGCCGCCTGAAACGGTCGCGGCTCCCGCACCCCAGGTGGCCTGCCCGTCGCATCCAGCCCCCGGTGGCTTGTGCGCCCACCCGGCGCCGTCGGTGCTCGCCCCCTGATGCGCGTGCTAACCGTGCATTGGGGTGCACTCATATGGGCCCCCAGAAATGAGAGTCTCTCATGCGGTCCCAGGTATGTGTGGTTTCATGGCTGTCCCTCGGAATGTTCGGCCTCGCCTGCGATCCCGCCAATGATGACCCCGGCGCGGGCGAAGCCGACGAAGCTGTCATCAGCGAGGACGACCGCGATGACGACGTTCAGGACGAGGACGAGAGCGCCCCGGTCATCAACCCGAAGCTGCGCCCGCTCGCCACGCCCGACTACCGCGCCTACGGCCCGCAGCGGGACGTGCCCGTCGCCGACCTCGCCGGCTGGACCCCCTGCTTCACGGAGACCTACGGCCCGACCCGGACCGCGATCTTCACCATCCTCCAGGCCTGCGACAAGCCCAACCTGATGCTCGCCTGCCGACCGACCGGGGATGATACATTCACCGTGCTCGCCCACGCCCCCCGCGGCGCCGTGCTCACCGACACCGGCCACAGCAACGCCCCGACGATCTCCAACGGCACCGGCTGGTATTTTAATGAGGAGTGGTCCTGGGGCTTCGCCGCCGCCGGCGACCCCATCGACCGCAACGAGTGCGACGACAACACCGAGACCAACTCCGAGCTGCGCATGTGCATCCCGACCGCCAACGCCTCGACCGGCCTCGGCTTTCGCTGCGGCGACAACTTCGTCTACCAGGACACCTGGGAGCGCGTCATCCTCCAGGCCGATTGATCACACCGCGCCCCTCTCGAACCTGCCCTGCGGCAGCCATCATGATGGCTGCCCCCTTTGTGGGTAGTAAGACCGGAGCGTCGTGATATCGCCTCACGAAGCGGCCGGGCAGCAGACCGAGCCCTCGATGGCGATCGGCCCGTCCCCTTCGGCCCGGATGGTGCCGAGCGGCGGCTGTCCGCCCTCGCAGGTGTAATCGGGGCGGTGGATCGCGCCGTCCCCGATGTCACCGACCACGCTGCCGCCTTTGGCCTCACACTCGGTGCTCGTCAGCGACGGGCGCCCGGTATCACCGGCGGGGGCCGGAGCCGGCTCGCCCGGAGGCGTGCCCGCCGGCTCGCCGCCGGTCTTGTTCGCGCATCCTGCCAGCAGGAGCAGGCCCGTCATGGTCGCCAGAATCACGGATCGATTCGTCATGCCCATTGCTTTAACCCAGCTCAGGCCGATCGACAAGACCGAGCTGAAGCGCGACGTTCAGGCGCCGCCGCCGCCCAGGGATGTCCCCCGGGCGAAACTCCTATCATTAGGCAACCCGCGGTTTTAACTAAAACCGCAGCGAGCCGCCGAGCATGGCCCCACCGCCGCGCATCGGCGCCATGCCCATGGTGACGCCGTGCCGCTGCAGCCGCGCCACGCCGGGCTTGTTCTTGTGCACGAACAGCAGCGTCGCAAACGCCACGGTCGCCACCGCGAACACGCCGGTCGCCACGAAGGCCCCGGTCGCGGCGGTCGCGAGCCCGTCGGCCTTGTTGCAGATCTTCGTCATCTCGCCGTTTTTGACCCCGCCCTTGACCGCCGAGCGGGCCTCCTCGCACATGTCCCCCTTCATATTCGGGTTCACGTTGTTGGTGCCGCTCTCGTCTCCGAGGCTCCTCTCGCCCGCCGCGACCAGGTCCTTGTAGAGCTTACCGTTGGGCTTGATCTGCACCCAGGTGCCGATGCCGACCGCCAGCGAGACCACCAGCAGGCCCGCCGAGGCCCCGAGCGCCGCCTTCTTCCACCCCGGCGCGTCGTACTTGCCCCAGATCAGCTTGCCGTTCTCCTTCGGTCCGGTCTCCGGCCCGGTCACGGGCTCCGGCTCGGGCACGACCTCCGGGGTCGCGCTCTCGACCGGCCCGAGCATCTGCGTCACCAGGTCGGTCGCCGTGCCCTTGACCGTGCCGGCCGCCAGCGCCCCCTCGGCCAGCTCCGCGTTGACGATCTTCTCGACCGTGGCGGTCGACACATTCATCAGGCTCAGGTTCAGCGAGTACGCCCCGCCCCGGGTCTTCGTCAGCGTCCCGTAGATCATCCGGTCGACGCCCAGCGTCTTGCCGCCGCCGCTCAGACACGCCACCGAGGGCGGCTCGTCGCAGCCCATCGTCAGCTTCAACTCCGCCAGCGACATGTCGCGACCACCACCGACCCCGCGCGCCGCAAATTCCGACTGCAACGCCTTGCTCAGCCCGCTCGTCTTCGCCGGGTCGTCTCCCTCGAGCGTCAACACCGAGGCCTTGCCAGCCGGCGCCGCATGGGCAGGTGCCACCGCACCGGTCATCAGAGCCACCGAAGTGACCACCGCGAGGAGGGACGAGGACATACGCATCGGCTTCGACATGGGCGGCCGCCACGTTCGCACGGCTCCGGCCCCAGGGAAAGTGCCTCGCAGATTCTCCCCCGCCGCGACTCACGCACACCGCCGGCGTGCACCCGCGAGCGCGCCCCTGTACCATGCCCCCACGTGGACCCCATCATCCCCGGGCCGACCAGGGCCGCCGCCCCGGACACCGCCTCGTCGTCCGTCCCGGGGACGCCCGCCCGCCCCCTGCCCCTGCGCCTGCGCCACAGCCTCGCGGCCCGCATCACCGGCCTCGTGGCCCTGGTCCTGGTCGCCACCGCGCTCGCCTCGGTGCTGATCGTCCGCCAGCTGCGCGACCTCCAGTCCAGCTTCGACCTGCTCACCATCGTCTACGTCGAATTCAACCGCGATCTCACCGTCGCCTACCGCCAATCGGTGCGCGTCGCCACCCGCATCGAATTCATGCGCGAGCGCATGAGCGAGGCCCAGCGCCTGCTCGGACCCTCCGCCGAGGCCAACCTCGCCGAGGCCCTCGACACCCGCCGTGACCAGGTCCAGGAGGCCCGCCACGTCCTCGACAGCGCGCTCGCCAACCCCGAGCGCATCGGCGGCGAGGCGGCCCTCGCCTCCCTGCGCGGCCTCCAGGGCGCGCTCGCCCGCCTCGAGGACCTGGTCGCCCAGACCGCCAACCAGCCGCCCGCCGACGTGCTCGCCGATGTCCGCACCCAGAACGCCATCAACGACCTGTTTCGCAAGCTCGACGATCAGGTCCTGCTCGGGGTCCGCGCCCTCGGCACCAAGGTGCGCGAGAACGAGCGCGACACCGAGCGCATGATCGTCATGCTGACCCTGGTCACCGTCCTGCTCGGCCTGATCGCCGTGCTCGGCGTGGCCTGGACCGTGCGTCCGCTGCGGCGCCTGGCCCTCGGCGTGCGCCAGCTCGCCCGCGGCGACTGGTCCCAGCGCGTCGCCGTCGACAGCCCGACCCGCGGCGACGAGGTCAGCCAGCTCGCCCGCGAGTTCAACGAGATGGCCGCCGCCCTGCAAGAGCGCGAGCGCCGGCTGATCCGCGGCGAACGCCTGGCCGCCGTCGGCCAGCTCGCCGCCCAGGTCACCCACGAGATCCGCAACCCCCTCTCCAGCGTCGCCCTCAACGTCGAGCTGCTCGCCGACGAGATCGCCGCCACCGCCCCCGAGGCCCACCAGCTGCTCGCCAAGATCACCACCGAGATCGACCGCCTCACCTCGATCACCGAGGACTACCTCGGCTTCGTCCGCCGCAAGAACCCCGAGCGCGTCCCCCTCGACCTCTCCGCCGAGCTCCACTCCCTCCTCGACTTCATGGCCGAGGAGCTCGCCGCCGCCGGCGTGCACGTCGTCCGCGACCTCCCCCACGCCTGGGTCCTCGGCGACGCCGGCCAGCTGCG
Organism: Nannocystis sp.; assembly: GCF_013812955.1. Classification (GTDB taxonomy): domain Bacteria; phylum Myxococcota_A; class Polyangia; order Nannocystales; family Nannocystaceae; genus Nannocystis. The sequence continues at coordinate 8,851 of NZ_JACCSO010000139.1, forward strand.
CCAGGCCTTCCTGAACCTGCTGCGAAACGCCCGCGAAGCCCTGGTCGAGGCCGGTCCCGCCGCCCCCAACCCCCTCGGCGACCTCCTGGACGACGAGCTCGAAGCGGGCGATCGCCCGGACCGCGCTCAGCCCGCAGCCCCGGAGCCCGACCCGTCGTCCCCTTCAGCGTCCCCTTCGTCGTCCCCTTCGTCCCCCCGTATCACCGTGCACCTCGAGCGCCTGCGCGACCGCGTTCGCGCAGTGGTCGCCGACAACGGCCCCGGCCTGACTGTCGCCGCAGACGAGGCAGAGCACATCTTCGAGGCGTTCTTCACCCGCAAGCCCCAGGGCACCGGCCTCGGCCTCTCCATCGTCCAGCAGATCGTCCAGGACCACGAAGGCAGCGTGCGCGTCGCCTCCACCGGCCCCTCCGGCACCGCGTTCGAGATCGTCCTTCCGGCTTGCGATCCCCCCGCCGCCTCCGTATCCTCGCCAGGCTCCCAGCAGGAGTTCCGCCAGCCATGACTCCGTTCCGCAGCATCCTCAACTCCTCGGTGTTCGCCGCCACAGTCATCGCCACGGTCATCGGCTCGGGCTGCAACTTCATCCTCAATCCGGAAAACTCGGACGAGGTCATCCGCTGCAAAAACACCACCGAGTGTGAATCCGAGTCCGTCTTCTTCCCGGCCCTCAACACCGAACGCCTCGACGCCACCTGCAGCGCCCCGGGCGGCGCCGGCAACGACTTCACCTCCTCCAAGACCAATCAGGTCTGCTCCGTCGTCGACAAGGTCGGCGTCTCCTGCGACCCCGCCGTGTTCTCCAAGGGCCCGTTCTACGACGCCTGGGAGCGCGCCATGGCCAACGCCGCCGCCTACACCACCTGCTCCGCCGACCAGCTCGGCACCCTCGGCTGCGCCCCGACCTTCAACGGCGCCTGCAGCGGCGGACTCACGGTCAACGACTACGGCGTCTGCGACGACGCCAGCGGCCTGCCGCTCTACGCCGGCAGCGACCCCGACCTGTTCGGCCAGGACGTGAAGGACCAGCACTGCCGCTCGTACTTCTGCGACGACTCGTTCGTCTGCAACGCCGGGAACAAGTGCGTGCGCTGCGACGAGTCGAAGGACGCCGTCGGCGACCTCGGCAAGGGCGCCTGCGGCGACCTCGCGATCCAGGGCAAGCGCTCGACGGTGTATCAGACCGCGAAGCAGCTCAAGGATGCGTGCCCCGAGGCCTCCGACATCGACATGACCGCCTTCGGCCCCCCGGTGACCTTCACCCCCCCGCCGTGACCAGAGAGATGTCCCGAGCGGCCCCGCGGGTCCTCTCGCCTCCTCTCGCTTGATCATGCTTCATCGTGCTACGTCACGCTGAATCATGCTCCGGCTCCTCCGCAACGCGCAGATCTACGCGCCTGACCCGCTCGGCCGCCGAGATCTGCTGATCGCCGATCGCCGGATCGCCGCGATCGCCCCGAGCCTGCCCAGGCTCCCCGCCGAGATCCCCCACGAGGAGCTCGACCTCGGCGGCCTGCTGCTCACGCCCGGCCTCATCGACGCCCACGTGCACCTCATCGGCGGCGGCGGCGAGGCGGGACCGGCCACCCGCGTGCCGCCGCTGCACCTCAGTGAACTGAGCACAGCGGGCGTCACCACCGTCGTCGGCATCCTCGGCACCGACGGTACCACCCGCAGCGTCGGTGACCTCGTCGCGCGCACCCTCGGCCTGCGCGAGGAGGGCCTGGACGCCCACTGTTACACCGGCAGCTATCAGCTCCCGCTGGTCACGCTGACTGGTTCGGCGCGCGGCGACATCGTCTACGTCGATCCCATCATCGGCGTCGGCGAGCTCGCGCTCTCGGACCACCGCTCCTCGCAGGTGACCCTCGACGAGCTGCTGCGGGTCGCCTCCGACGCCCACGTCGCCGGCATGATCTCCGGCAAGGCCGGCATCGTGCACCTGCACATGGGCGACGGCCCCCGCGGCCTCGAGCTGGTCCGCCGCGCCCTCGAGCACAGCGAGATCCCCCCGCGTGTGTTCCACCCCACACACATCAACCGCAATCGCCGACTCTTCGCCGAGGCCCAGGAGTTCGCCGCCCGCGGCAGCTACCTCGACGTCAGCGCCTTCCCCGAGGACGACGACCCCGGCGACTCCCTCATGGCCGCCGAGGCCATCGCCCGGTGGTTGCACGCCGGCCTGCCCGGGGACCGCCTCACCTGCTCCTCGGACGGCGGCGGCTGCATGCCCAAATTCGACGGCCACGGCCACATCTGCGGCATGGACGTCGGCACCCCGGCGACCCTGCTGCAGACGATCGCCGCCCTGCTCGCCGACGAGCTCCCGCTCGAGCGCTTTCTCCCGGCGTTTACTCGCAACGTCGCCGACCTGCTGCGATGGCCGCACAAGGGCCGAATCGAGGTCGGCGCGGCGGCGGACCTACTGGCACTCACACCGGACGGCCGGCTCTCCGCGGTACTCGCACGCGGGACCTGGCTGGTGAGAGACGGCCGACCAGTGGTATTCGGGCGCTTCGAGAGGTCAAGCGCGTGAGCCCTGCCAAAGTCGAAGACTCCCATACTCGCGGATGGATCGTCCCGGTCGGTGGTGCCGAGGACAAGGAGCAGGACGCGATCATCCTGCGTCGCTTCATCGAGGTCTCCGGCGGCTCCGCGGCCCGCATCGCCATCATCCCCACCGCCTCGCGCATGCCGGACACCGGCCCCCGCTACGAGCGCATCTTTCGCCAGCTCGGCGCCCACACGGCCACCAGCGTCCCCTTCGAGACCCGCGCCGACGCCGAGCGCGAGGACCTCCTGGACCAGCTCGAGCAGGCCACCGGCGTGTTCCTCACCGGCGGCAATCAGCTCCAGCTCTCGACCATGCTCGGCGGCACCCCGGTCGCCCGCATCATCCGCCGCCTCAACGCCCGCGGCGTCACCGTCGGCGGCACCTCGGCCGGCGCCGCCGTGCTCTCCGAACACATGATCGCCTTCGGCCAGGGCGGCGCCACCCCGCGGGCCGGACTCGCCTCCCTCGCCCCCGGCTTCGGCCTCACCAACCGCATCGTCATCGACCAGCACTTCCGCCAGCGCGACCGCCTCGGCCGCCTGCTCTCGGTGCTCGCCTTCAACCCCTTCGCCGTCGGCATCGGCCTCGACGAGGACACCGCCGCCTTCATCGACCCGAACGACGTGCTCCACGTCGAGGGCGCCGGCGCGATCACCATCGTCGACGTCTCCCGCCTCGAGCACTCCTCGATGGGCCACGCCAAGAGCGGCCAGACCCTGTGCCTCACCGGCATCCAGCTGCACGTGCTCACCCGCGGCGGCTCGTATAACCTGCACACCCGCAAGGCCAAGCCGCCCCCCGCTTCGCCCGACGATCCGGATTGAGCCGCGCTGATACGGGCACGAATACCCGGACAGCGCGCATCGGGGCACTTTTCGGGGTTTGTCTTACGAGGTCTGTCGTGATCCCCGTGACTTTCACGCTGCGCCTGCTGACGCACCGCATACGCTAAACCACGTGCGCGGCCCGGCCGGGCTGAACTCTACCCTGACAGCCGCATCGGCATCCTCCGCGTCCAGGCGACGAGCGCCAGTAAGGGCCATCATTTGTACAGCGGCAGGTCAGGGCACTCGGCCAGGAATGCCTGTTCCTCGGCCTGACATGGGTAAACCTTGGTGTCGTCGTGGACGGTCGTCCGCCAGACCTCGAAATCTTCGCAGGCGAGAGCCGCCACGCAATCGTGGACGCTGACCCACAATTTGCCGCAGTCCTCGTCCGCCACGCGAACCTTCTTGCCGCGATCGATACAGTCCTCGGAATAAGTGGAGGCCTCGTCCCCGGCGAAGTTTCGACAAACTGAGAAAGCGTCGCCGATTGCGCGGCAATCGGCGGCAAACTCCTCTTCCTTGGGGTCACACGCACCCGCAGCGGAGCCAATCACGAGAGCGAGTGAAAATAGTGTGTACTTCATGGACTTTCCTCTGTGGGAGCGGCGGCGACGACGGCGGATGAGCATGCCGGCGACGACGAAGGCCAAGCCGGCCGCCCCGTTGGGCGCATCAGCGGTCCGGCACCCGCAGCCTCCGCCCGCGTCCGTCGCTCCTCCGCTGCCGGCGTCGGTGGTTCCACCCGCTCCCGTTGCGTTGCCTCCCGAGCTGCCGGCGCTGTCGGCGCTGGAGGTGACTGGACCTCCTGGTCCGGACGTGACTGGACCTCCTGTCCCGGACGTGCTCGTGCCTCCGGTTCCGGAGGTGCTCGTGCCGTCCGTGCCGGCGGTGCTCGTACCGTCGCCGCCCGAGCTGGTGGGGTCCGGCTCGGGATCGACGAGCCCGCAGCCGATCCGCTCGGTGCTCACGACGACGTTGTCGAACCACACCTGGTTGCTGACGTCGGTGTCGCCTACGTCGACGTAGTGCTGGAGGAAGGCCTTGTTCAGCCCGAGCTCCAGCGTGTCGCGCCAGTGCATGCCTCCGGCCGCGTGGCCCGGCTTATCGTCGATCCAGAACGCCATCTCACCGTCGTCCATCCCGGGCGTGTTCAGCTTCATGTACAGCTCGAGGCAGACCCACTGGCTCTTCGGGAGGACGACGGCGGGCTCGGGCTCGAACAGGTTGCCCCAACAGCACTCGAGGCCGTTGTCGCACGCCATGTCCTTGGCCGCGCAGCCGTTGCAGATGTTCTGCGCGTAGTCGCCGCTGCAGTAGCCGCCGACGTCGCAGGTCATGCCGGGGAAGTACGTATAAAAGAACAGCTCGTGCGACGGGTTGAGGTCGACCGTCATCCCGGCCCAGCGCTCGCCGTTGGGGCGACAGCCGGCGTTGCCGTCCGTCTCCCCGAAGGCGTCGGGGCGCGAGCCCGCGATGGCGAGGAAGTGATGGACGTACTGGTGATCCTCGGCGAGCTTCACCCAGGTGCGAAAATAGAGCTGCTCGTGGTTGGTCAGGGCGCACCCGGGCTGCTTCTCATCTGCGCACGTGCGCACCGCGAGCGCGCCGCCCTGGTACTGGGCCGAGGCCTCACCCGGCATATGCAGCGCCCAGTCGCCGTCGTGGGCCGCGCCGCGCTCGTTCGTCAGCCGGATCCGGGCCGGGTTGTTCTCTGTGCCCGTGCAGCCCACGCACTGGACGAACGGCGACTTCTCGAACCAGGATTTCCAGCCGACCTCGCCCGCCTCGAAGTCTTCGCAGGCGATCCACCCGGGCTCGAGCTTGTCGCACTCTCCGGCCGCGGCGCGGCCCGGGGCGGCGACGCACGCGAGAATGGCAGCGGCCGAGACGACGCCAATTCGCCCAAACCAGGGCCTTTGGGGGCTACGTACGACAGTTCGCATCGACATCGACTCCACCTCCACGACGAGTAATGCAGGCAACACCTCCGCCTGTCAATCCATCATAGATGAAGGCTCGAGGTGAGCATATTAGGTCCTCACCCCCCTATTCTCCGGACCCCCGGGGATCCGTCACCGCGGCACAGATAATCGTCGTGGCGCTGCGCGACCGCCGAATCTTTGAAAGTGAACGGGCCGCTGTTACGATGTCGCCGGTAAGAAGGTTCGTTCCTCCGGGCCACCGCGACTGGGGATGGTGTAGAGGTCGCGAGCAGCGTGGGAGCTGCCGGCCGGGAGATTTTCGCACGGTCCCAGGGCGAGGGGAAGCGCACAGCGCTGGTCGCCGCTGCACGACGGCGTCGGCGTGTACGGCGTGCAGGACTCCGGCAGCTACGGGTACCCGGGCGGCCGACTTCGACCTCATCCCGCAGCGACAGCGAGCCGGATGCACGGCCCAAGGAGGGCCCGAGCCGCGGCGGTGTCTCGGCGGTGTCTCGGCGGCGGTGGATCCGCGATAGCCCGGCGATAGAGGGCCTCTTTGCCGCCGCGCACTCGTGATACAAGCGGAGACAGGCCCCGCCAGCTATGCAGATCCTCGAGCGACGCACCTACCGCGGTCCCAACCTTTACGCCCACTTCCCGGTCATCCGCCTGAACCTCGACCTGGGAGAATTGGAGCGCCACCCCTCGGCGACCATCCCGGGCTTCGTCGACGCTCTGGTGGCCGCGATCCCCAGCCTGCAGAGTCACACCTGCTCGTATGGCGAGGAGGGCGGGTTCCTCCGCCGCATGCGCGAGCAGGAGGGCACCTGGCTCGGACACGTGCTCGAGCACGTGGCGATCGAGGTCCAGGTGCTCACCGGCGCCAAGGTCAGCTTCGGCAAGACCCGCGGCTCGGGCGCGCCCGGCCAGTACCACGTCGTCTACGAGTACGAGGAGGAGCGCGTCGGCGAGGCCGCGGGCAATCTCGCGCTCGACCTGCTGCACGCGCTGCTGCCCGAGGGCTTCGCCAGCCGCGCCCAGGTCCCCGCGGACTTCGACTTCCGGTCCCGCCTCGACGACCTGATCGCTTTCGCGCAGAAGCGCCAGCTCGGGCCCTCCACCGGCTCTCTGGTGCGCGCCGCCGAGAAGCGCGACATCCCGTGGATCCGCCTCAATGACCAGTCGCTGGTCCAGTTCGGCCACGGCCGGTTTCAAAAGCGCATCCGGGCGACCGTCACCTCCGAGACCCGCCAGATCGCCGTCGAGATCGCCTCCGACAAGGAGGAGACCAACAAGATCCTCGGCGACCTCGGCCTGCCCGTGCCCCGCCAGATCCTGGTCCGTAACGAGGAGAAGGCCGTCGCGGCCGCCGAGCGCCTCGGCTATCCCGTCGTCGTCAAACCACTCGACGCCAACCACGGCCGCGGCGTCTCCATCGACCTCAAGACCTCCGAGGCCGTGCGCGTCGCCTTCGAGAAGGCCCAGGAGCACGCCAACTCCGTCATCGTCGAGACCTACATCCCCGGCTTCGACCACCGCATCCTCGTCATCGGCGGCCGCGTCATCGCCGTCTCCAAGCGCGTGCCCGGCCACGTCGTCGGCGACGGCGAGCGCTCCATCAGCCAGCTCATCGACGTCGTCAACAGCGACCCCCGCCGCGGCATCGGCCACGAGAAGGTCCTGACCCGCATCGAGCTCGACTACCAGGCCCGCCGCCTGCTCGAGCTCATCGGCTACACCCCGGACACCGTCCCCGCCCTCGGCGAGGAGGTGTGGCTGCGCTCGACCGGCAACCTCAGCACCGGCGGCACCGCGATCGACCTCACCGACGTCATCCACCCCGACAACCGCGAGATGGCGACCCGCGCCGCCAACGCGATCGGCCTCGACGTCGCCGGCATCGACTTCATCACCCCCGACATCGCCCGCTCCTATCGTGACATCGGCGGCGGCATCTGCGAGGTCAACGCCGCCCCCGGCTTTCGCATGCACGTCGCCCCCACCGAGGGCACCCCGCGCGACCCGGCGGCCCCGGTCATGGACATGCTGTTCCCGCCCGGCACCCCGGCGAGGATCCCCATCGCCGCCGTCACGGGCACCAACGGCAAGACCACCGTCGCCCGCATGCTCGCCCACATCCACAAGATGTCCGGCGCCACCGTCGGCCTGTGCACCACCGATGGCGTCTACATCGACGGCGAGCGCACCGTGGTCGGCGACATGACCGGGCCGATGGCCGCACAGATGGTCCTGCGCGACCCCTCCGTCGACCTCGCGGTGCTCGAGACCGCCCGCGGCGGCCTGCTGCGCGCCGGCATGGGCTATCGCAGCTGCAACGTCGGCGCGGTGCTAAACGTCAGTCCCGACCACCTCGGCCTCGGCGGCATCGACACCCTCGACCAGCTCGCCGAGCTCAAGCGCATCGTCGTCGAGGTCGCCCGCGACTGCGCGGTGCTCAACGCCGACGACGAGCGCTGCCTGCGGATGGCCGACTACACCGAGGCCACGCGCATCGGCTACGTCACCGTCAATCCGCGCCACGACCTGGTGCGCAAGCACATCCGCGCCGGCGGCCTGGCGATCGTGCTCGAGGAGGGCATCAACGGCGACATGATCACGATCTACGACCGCGGCAGCCACGTCCCGCTGCTGTGGACCCACCTGATCCCCGCCACCCTCGAGGGCAAGGCGATGCACAACGTCAACAACGCCATGTTCGCGGCGCTGATGACCTACGCGATGGGCGTCAAGGTCGAGAACATCCGCCACGGCCTGCGCACCTTCGACACCACCTACTTCCAGGCCCCCGGCCGCCTCAACGTCTACGACGAGCTGCCCTTCAAGGTCATCCTCGACTACGGCCACAACCCCGCCGCCGTGCGGGCCATGGCCGCATTGGTGCGTCGCCTCGACGTCAAGGGCAAGCGGGTCTGCGTGCTCGCGGCCCCCGGCGACCGCCGCGACGAGGACATCAAGGAGATCGCCCGCGCCGCCGCCGGCGCGTTCGACCGCTTCATCCTGCGCGAGGACGACGGCCGCCGCGGTCGCGCCTCCGGCGAGGTCCCCAACATGCTCGCCGCCGAGCTGCGGGTGCAGGGCGTCGTCAGCGAGAAGATCAGCGCCCCCCACGACGAGCAGCGCGCCCTCGACGAGGCCCTCGGCCTGTGCGGCCCCGGTGACCTGCTGATCATCTTCGGCGACAACATCGCCCGCTGCTGGAAGCAGATCGTCCGCTTCCGCGAGCAGAGCCAGCCCGGCGGCTCCCAGCGCGCCACCATCCAGTCGCAGGTCGGCAACCTCACCAGCAACCTGTCTGTCGCCCCCCCCGCGTTCGTCTCCGCCAGCGAACCCCGCCCCTCCGCCGCGCACGCGGCCTCCGCCTCGTCGTCCGCGCCCCAGAAGCCGGCCCCGGCCGTGCCCGCCATCCCCGTCACCGAGGGCTTCGTCGAGGACACCCGCGGCGTGCGCCTCGCCCGCCCGCAAGAAGCCGAGGACTAGCCACGGGCCAGGCCGGCCCTCCCGTTCACCATGCGCATCCTCGACTCTCGCCGTCTGACCGGCCCCAATCTGCACCTCGGCGGGCCCGCCGCGATCGCCGAGGTCGCCTTCGAGCCCGGCGAGGACCGCTCCGCCGCGGTCGCGGCCTGGCGCCTCGCCGTCACCGCGGCCCTGCGCGGCCTCGACTGGCCGGCCCTGCTGGTCG
>NZ_JACCSO010000150.1 GCF_013812955.1 Nannocystis sp.
ACCTCGCACGGAAGGTCCGAGAAGCGCGCGAGCGCCGGCTCAGTCGCGGTTCGACGGTGGTGTAGCCGGGAGGCTCAAGTCGAGGATGAGACGGGCGCGCCCGCCTCATCCTCGACCCCCCCGTGCAACTACCCCGGCTCTCGGGTGTGTCGTGTTCGGATGTTCGGCTCTCGGTGTGTGTCGTGTTCGGATGTTCTCGTGCGGCGTGGCTGATGAGGCGTGCGCTGCGAGGCGATGGGTGTCCGGCGACAAGCGGGGCGCAGACGGTGCCGCACGAACGAACGCTGCGCCATCACGGACAGGCGCCGAGCATGTGCGATGGGGGGCACCTGCCGTCGCGGGGGCCCTGGTAGCGTCGGCCACCGTCCGTCGCCGATGATGCCCTCGCCCCGCGGACTTCGAGCGGGCGCTCAGGTGCGGGCGGCGGCGCGGCGGGCGAGGACTTCGTCCATTTTGCCGGGGTTGAAGATGTTGGTGCGCTTGTGGTGGTTGCCGTGCATGTACAGGCCGAACCAGATGGCGTTGCCGAGGCGGTAGAAGCCGTGGTTCAGGTTGACGGGGTGGAAGTCGCCGGTCTTCGACTGGGCGTTGTGGGTGGCCCAGTTGAAGTGCGCGACCTGGACCCAGCCGACCGCCTGGGCCGGGGCGAACAGGAACAGGAAGGCGTAGGGTCCGAGCAGCAGGTACCAGGCGAGCAGCAGCGGCAGCATGGTGCCGAAGCTCAGCACGGCGCGGATCTTCTCGCGGCGGCGGTTCTCGGGGGTGTCGCCGAACTGGTCGTACGCCTGGTTTTGCAGCTGGCGCTCGACGTTGAACAACATGATGTCGTAGAGGAAGTGCCAGAAGTTGGGGAGGACGCGGTGAGGGTCCTTCTCCGGGTCGTCCGAGAAGCGGTGGTGCCGCTGATGGATGATCTCCCACGAGGCATAACGCGTGATCACGACCAGCCCCGCGAGCTCGCCGATCAGACGGTTGATCGGGCGCGGGAAGTTGCCGTGGCAACAGTTGTGGACGAACACGTTGAGCAGGATGTGGACGTAGATCGCCGCCGGCAGCAGCGCGAGGTACCACCAGCTCCAGGCCACAACCACGGGCGCGTGATGGCTCGCCAGCAAGTACACGTCCAGCGCCACCAGACCGGCCAGGTAACCACCGTCGTACAGGAAGTAAAACCACTTGTTCCGCCGGTACTGGACGGAGGGCTGCGCGGTGAAGCTGTGAACGAGTCCGGAGACGAGCGCGGTCAAGAGGTCCTCGGGGGCCCGCATGGGGCCGTCTGGCTGCGACGCATAACACGGGGCGGCGCGTGGCGTCGAGATTCTCCCCACGCCAGCACAGGCGCGCAGGCGCGGGCTCGCCGTTGAGGCCCGGCGGGCCGCAGTGTATGGTCGCGGCCCATGGAGCGAGCGGCGGAAGCGGGCGCGCAAGCGCCTGCGCAGGATGAGGGCGCGCCGGTGGCTCGGACCTGGCTCGTGCGGCATCCCACGGAGTGGCGGCAGGTCGGGATCGTCGGGGTGTACCTGGGGCTGCTGATGCTGATGATGTTCGTGCCCGCGGCCCGGCATCCGCTGGTGCTGATCCCGGCGGGCATGCTGAGCTTCCTGAACGCGGTGGTGATCCACAATCACCTGCACCGCGGCATCTTTCACAGCCACCGGCTCAACATGATCTGGCGGGGTGTGCTGAGCTTCGGGGCGCTGTATCCGGCGTCGGCGAACGTGCCGTCGCACAACCTCGTGCATCATCACTTCGGCGACGACGGCCAGCCCGACTGGGCCGACCCGCAGCACGTCCGGTTTCGCTGGAACCTGCTGAACTTGATCCACTTCCCGAACATCGCCGGGCCCAACACCTTCGCCGGGGTCGGGCGCTGGGCCGCGACCACCAAGCAGGCGAGCTTCGGCCGCCAGTACCTCGCCGAGCTGGCGGTGGCCTTCGGACTGACCGGGGCGCTGCTGCTGTACGACTTCTGGCCGGCGCTGCTGTTCGTGGTCCTGCCGCAGTTCTACGGGGCGCGCTGCATCCTGCGCATCAACCTGATCCAGCACGACCGCGCCGATACTGCCAGCGAGTGGAATCACTCGCGCAACTTCGTCGGCCGGGCCTTCAACTGGATCATGTGCAACAACGGCTACCACACGATCCACCACAACCGCGCCGGGCTGCACTGGTCGGAGCTGGCCGAGGCCCATCGCCGCGAGGTCGCGCCGCGCATCGACCCCAGCCTCGACGAGCCGAGCATGCTGGGCTACCTGATCCGCACGTATGGCCTGGGTCTCGGCAGGCCGGCGGCGCGCGATGTCGGGGCCGCGGAGCAGCGGGCCGGGCGAGTGATGGCGCTGCCGTCGCGCGCGGCCCGGCGGGCGGCCGCGGAGCAGGCGGCGGCGCTCGAGCAAGCGACGGCGCGCGAGCAGGTCAGGCTCGAGCAGGCGGTCTGAGTCGCGCATGGACTTCACGAGCTTCATGGCCGGCTTCGCCTTGCTGGCGTTCTGGCTCAATACGTTGCTGATCGCCGGGGCCGGGCTGCTCGAGTGCGCGGCGCTGCGGCGGCGTTATGCCGACCGGATGGCGCCCGGCAATTTGCAGCGGGGGAAGATCGCGGCGGGTCGGGGTCCGGGCGAGAGCGTCGCGCTGTGGCGGGCGCAGCAGGTCGGGCGCTCGAATGGTCGCGGGCCGATCCTGTTTCATGATCGGGCGCGGGTCTCGACTGTGCTCGGTGGGGCGCTGCAGCTCGACGAGGGGGCGACGGTGGAGCTGCCCGCGGGGGCGCCGGGCGAGGTGTGGATCTCGCAGCGGCGCAAGCGGGCCGCGGCGCGCTGTGCCGGGG
>NZ_JACCSO010000197.1 GCF_013812955.1 Nannocystis sp.
CCCGTCGCGCCGGCACCCGTCGCGCCGGCACCCGTCATCACGACGCCCACCGCTCCGTCCACGCCCACGACCGACTCGAACGACTCGGCCGACTGACCTCGACTGACCTCATGGCCATACCGATCGCGCTGCGAGCGGAGTGTTGCACCACCCAGGTGCGCGCCCAGGACATCTCGGAAGCCGCGCTCGTCCACGCCACGACGGAGAGCGGCATCCATGCGCGCATCGCCCCCCAGGGCCGCGCCGTGGAGGCCTTGCGCCGTGGCCTCGCCGAGCGCGCCCCTGGCTTCAACGTCGCCGTGGTCGGGGGTCGTGGCACCGGTCGCACCTTCACGGCGATCGCCCTGGCCCGGGCCGAGGCCGCCCGCCGGCCCGTACCGCGCGACCTGGTCCTGCTGACCAACCCGCGCTGGCCGCTCGAGCCGGTCCCCGCGTTCCTGCCCGCAGAGACCGGTCCCGCGTTCGTGCGGGCGATGACCGAGCTGCACGCCCGCCTCGAGGCCGCGCTGCACGAGGTCTTCGAGGGTCGCGTGCGCAGCCGCTTGCAGCTCGAGGTCCACCGCGAGCAGAGCGGGGCCGAGCGCAAGCTGCACGACGCGCTCGGCAAGGTCGCGGGCGTGCACGGCATGGCGCTGGTCGCCAACGACGACGGCTTCGACTTTGTGCCGCTCGACGAGACCGAGACCGAGGCCGAGGCCGGGACCGACGTGGTGGCCGAGGGCGAGGGCGCCGGCGAGAGCGCCGAGGAGCGCGCGGGCCTCAACCGCCAGTATCTCGAAGCGATCGAGGCGCTGCGCCCACACGTCGAGGAGACCCAGCGCCAGCTCGCCCTGCTCGAGGCCGAGAGCAGCGCCAACCTGCTGCACCGCCAGCGTGAGGCGCTGCGTCGCGACATCGAGGCCAGCTTCGCGGCGATCCCCACCAAGGGCCTGCCGACCCCGCAGCTGCGTGGCTTCGTCGAGCAGCTGCACACCCACCTGCGCGAGATCTACCACCTCGAGGAGGGCCACCACTTGCCGTTGACGGCGGCGCCGCTGCCCGCCGGTCTGGTGATCCCGACCCTGCTGCTGACCGGCGCCGTCGGCGAGGTCGCGCCGATCGTGCACGCGCAAAACGTGACGCTCGCGGGCCTGTTCGGCCGCGTCGTCGCCGGCTCCGGCGAGAGCCGCTATCCCGAGCCCGGCACGATCCTCGCGGGCGACCTGCACCGCGCCAACGGCGGATTTCTCATCATCGACGCCGAGGCCCTGGTCAAGCGCGAGCGCGTCTACGAGCACCTCAAGGCCTGCCTGCTGGCGCGGTCGATCCAGCCCTACGAGGACAGCGAGGGCCCGCCTCTGCTGCGCGTGCAGCCGGTCGAGCTCGACGTCAAGGTCGTGCTCGTCGCCGACCCCGACCTGATCACCCAGCTGCAGGAGCTCGACCCCGAGTTCGGCCGCCTGTTCAAGATCCGCGCCGACTTCGCCGACGACATGTCGATCGAGGAGGGCTTGCAGGTCTATCCCGGGGTTACCAGCTGGCTCGCCGCGAATCGTGGGTTGCCGCGCTGCTCCCGCAGCGCCGTCGCGTTTCTGATGCACTACGGCGCCCGCCTCGCCGAGGACCAGAATCGTCTGACCACCAACCTCGGCCTGCTCAGCGACCTGATCACCGAGGCGACCTCTCTGGCCGCGGGCAGCGAGGAGCTGACCGACGAGCACCTCAAGGCCGCGACCAAGCTGATGCGCGACCGCCAGGGTCAGCTGCGCGACCGCCTGCTCGACATGCACCGCTACGGGCACATCCGCGTCGAGCTGAGCGGCGCCCGCGTCGGCCAGATCAACGGCCTCGCGGTCGTGTCCGATGGTTTCCAGTCGGTGGGACGCCCGTGCCGCGTCACCGCCGTCACCTACGCCGGCGACCAGGGCCCGCTCAACATCGAGCGTGAGGTCGAGATGTCCGGCCCGATCCACAGCAAGGGCGTGCTGATCCTCGGCGGTTACCTGCACGAGCGCTTCGCCCGCGACCACACGCTGGGCTTCGACGCATCGGTGGTGTTCGAGCAGACCTACCTGCCGATCGAGGGCGACAGCGCGTCGACGGCCGAGCTGTTCGCGCTGCTGTCGAGCCTCGCGCGCCTGCCCGCGCGTCAGGACCTCGGCGTCACCGGCAGCGTCGATCAGCGCGGCCGCGTGCTGCCGGTCGGCGGCGTCAACGAGAAGATCGAGGGTTTTTATGAGGTGTGCTTCGCCCAGGGCCTGACCGGCTCGCAGGGCGTGATCATCCCCGAGAGCAACGTCCGCAACCTCGTGCTGCGCGAGGACGTGCTCGCGGCGATCGAGGCCGGCCAGTTCTTCATCTGGCCGATCTCCACCGTCGAGGAGGGCGTCGAGCTGCTGCTCGGCATGCCGGCCGGCGAGGACTTGCTCGAGCAGGACGACAACGACAGCGACATCTCGGCGCATCGCTACGCCGAGGCCACGGTGTACGGCCGCATCGAGCGCCGGCTCGCCCGTCTACGCCGCCTGCGTCGGGCTCAGAACGAGCCGATGACCTTGAAGTAGGCGATCGACGAGCCGGTCGCCGCCTGGCCGAAGGCGGTCTTGTTGGCGCCGAGCAGCGCGAAGCCGCCGACCTCGAAGTTGACGTAGCCCCAGGGCGGCGCGAACAGCAGCGCCGGCGCGATCACACCGGAGGGTCCGCCGATCGTGCGCGCGTCGTAGGTCAGGTGCTTGCTCGGGTTGTTGCTCGGGAAGTCGACCACGCCGAAGGCGCGAAACACCAGCTTGCGCCCGAAGAAGATCAGGTCGGTGCCGCCGACGATGTAGTTGCCGATGTGCCCGGCCCCGAACTCGTTGATGAAGCCGCGCAGATACTGGGCCTGCACGTACACGTGCTTGCCGAAGGTGTAGTCGAAGCCCGCCGTCGCCTTGATGAAGGGCGTCGACTTGATCGAGTACCCGACGATCGACGTCTCCTTGTTCATCATGCCGTCATCCGGCGTGACGTCGAGGCCGCCGGGCAACGGGATGTCGATCGTCAGCTTGTGCGCCCGCGGGATGATCAGGGCGGCCTCGCCCCACAGACCCATGTTGCCGAGGAAGGGGATCTGGGTCGCAAAGTCGAGGCCGATCACCTGCATCTTCGGATACACGAGGTCGACGTCGGCCCGGAAGTAGTAGCCGTTCGCCGGCCCGGGGCTGGCGTCCAGCGGGGCCTGCATCGTCGTCACGTTGACCTGCGGGATCGGGATGTCGTGCCGACCGTAATAATACGACGCCGACAGGTCGACCTCGCCCAGCTTCGAGCCGAGCTTGAACGCGACCTGGCCGTTCCGGAACGCGTTCTCCGGCTGCAAAATGTGGCCGTACACGTCCGGGATGAACTTCGAGTTCCGCGGCAGCCAGTCCTCCTGCAGGTACGCGAGCTTGCTGCGCTCGGTCTGGCTGGCGTACGGCGCCTCGGAGAAGGGGTCGCGCAGGCCGAGCGTCGCCGAGGGCGGCAGCAGGGCCGGGGTGAACAGCGGCACGTACACGCCCTGCAGGTACAGCTTGTCGCCGAGCGGCGCGTAGTCGATGACAGCCATCTGATTGGCGATCGGCTCGGTGAACAGCGGCCGGTCCTCGAGGTCGTCCGCGTTGATGTTGTTGGTCGGGTTGAACTTGTCCGCCGTGCCCCACACGACGATCTGACGCCCGAGCTTGATGTCGAGGCCCGGGGCGATGTCCGTCAGCGCGATGTAAGCCGCGTCGCTCTCCATGTGGAAGCGCTGCACCATCTGCGGGTTCGCCAGGTCGTCGAGCTCGCGCGCCTGCGAGAAGCCCATCAGCACCGGCTCGGCGTCGGCGACGATCTGCACGTGCTTGTTCGGCGTGTAGGCGACGTAGAGCTCGAGCCGGTTCTCGTTACGGCTGAGGCGCCGCGGCGCCGAGCGGTACGCACCATCGACGCCGCGCACCGAGGGCGTCTTGTCGACGTCGTAGTACACGCTGCTCAACAGGCGAAAGCGGGTCTTCAACTTCCCGCCGTAGCCGACGGTCGGCGCCGGACCGCCACGGTCGGCGCCCGGGTTGTCGCGGTCGACCAGCCCCTTGATCGGCCCGATCGTCGGCGTCGCCGAATTGCGCTTCGACGAATCGGTCACGCTCGGCGGCGTCGCCGTGGCCGCCGGCGCGGTCTCCTGGCCGGAGCCGAACACGTCGTCCATCGACAGATCGCCGGGCTTGGTCGGGGCGACCTCGACCTTCGGGGCCGCCACGGGGCCCTCTGCGGCGGGCGACGGAGGCGATGACGGGCTGGACGGGCTGGACGGGCTGGCCGGGCTGGTGTCACCGGCGGGGCTGCCGAAGACATCGTCCATCGACAGGTCGGTGTTCGGGGGCGGCGATGCGGCGCCGCTTGTGCCAGTGGCGCCGGTCACGGGCTGGCGCGCGACCGGCTGGGCCTCGATCTGAGATGGCCCTACATATTCACGCGGCGCGGGCGCAGCACTCTGCGCCCAGAGGGCCAACGGATGGATCAGTACTGCAGCGGTCCAAACCACGCGGCGCAGTCTACCCGCGCATCAGGGTCCGACGCGAGAACAGATCGTCGGGCACCGCGGTCTTGACGTCGATACCGGACAGGTTGATGACGGTCTCGTCGCCGGTCTTCTCGTTCTTCATGCGGATCTTGGTCGGGATCTGGGTGTCCTCGAACTTGGTCCAGCCCTCACGCACCTGGGTGCGCACGAGGTTGCCGGCCCCGTCGAAGTAGCGGATCCGGGTGACACCGCCGACGCCGGAGTCGATGAAGACCTCGAGCTTGGAGAAGGAGCTGGTCTTGCCGGCCTTGGGCTTGAGGTTCAGCTGGGTCTCGCTGCCCTTCTTGCCGATGAGCTCGGCGTCGAAGTTCGGCGAGAGCTTGGCCATCACCATGTCCTCGGGCGTGAACTCGCTGCCGAGGAAGCCCTGGTTCTGCATGTGCGCCGCGACCCGACGGACCTTCTGGAACTCCGGGCTGTACATGTAGATGGTGTTGCTGTCCTCCATCAGGATCTTCATGCCGGAGACATCACCGGGGGCCGTGAAGTGGATGAACTGCTTCTCCAGCCCCTTCATCGACATCGAGAACACCATGGTCGAGCGCAGCTCGCCGCGCTTGAAGATCTCCATCGACGCCGTATAGGTCTGGTCCGGGTAGCGAGCGGCGCGGTCGTCGACCACGCGCAGGATCGAGGCGCCCTTGGTGACGTTGTCCTCGGCCGCGGAGACCGGCTGCGAATAGGCGAGGGTCAGGCCGGAGGTGGCGACGAATGCGGCGAGGAGGAATGAAACCGGCTTCATGGCAGTGAGCTCCTGGGCGATATCTCAGCGTGGGCGCAGGTACGCGCTGGGCACCTTGGACGGGCTGACCCCACGCCTATTCTTCGCCTGCATAACATCTTCGATGAGCCTCGTAGCGCTCGTACACGGGCCGTTGTGCGGGATCCATGCATCCGGTGATCCACGTCACACTTCGGCGCGCGGGCCCACCGATCGCGTGCATCGACGATGGGCCGCGCAACCCGCTTCACGCGGGGCGCCCGCGGTACAGCCACGGCACCAGCCAGCACGCGCCGAACGCCGCGAGCACCAGGCCGAGCGCGAGCCCCATCCCGAATTCTCGCAGCGGCGCCATCTCCGACGCCATCAGCACCAGGAAGGCGCAGGCGAGCTGTAGCGCCGAGATCAGGGTGACGACGCCGATCTCGTCGACGGCGCGCTGCCCCTGATCGGGGCCGGCGAACCGGCGCGCGCGAAAGCCGAGGTGGATCGCGAAGTCGACGCCTGCACCCATGGCGATGCAGGAGATCATGCTGGTCCCGACGCTGATCGGCAGGCCGAGTAACGCCAGCGCGCCCATCGTCACGCAGAGGGTCCACAATGCCGGCACGATCGCCCGCAGCTGTCGCGCGAGCAGCAGCGTCAGCGCCAGACCGAGCAGCGACACCAGAGTCGAGACGCGCAGGCTCTCGGTCTGGCTCTCGGCGAACGCGGCACCGATCACCGGCTGACCGGTGAGTCGCGCCCGCACGCTGAGCTCGCGGCCGTCGCCCTCGAGGGTCCGCCACTCCTCGTCGTCGAGCTCGGACAGGTGGCTCTGAACCTTTGCGCAGCTCGGTCCACCCGGCGTCGCCGGGGTCAGAGGCAGGCCCAGGGTGGCGCAGCGGCCCTCGACCTGGAAGCGCTCGAGGACCTCGTCGGTCCAGCCGCCGAGGTGCTTGGCCGCGAAGCCGACGCCCTCCGGGTCCTTGGTGGCCAGGGTCGGCAACTTCTCGCGCAGCAGGGCCTCGAGCGCCGCGCCGCGGGGCGCGAGCAGGCTGGCGGGGTCGATGCTGTCGATCTCGGAGCGCGGCACGCCCTCGACCGGGCTGTCCTCGGAGTCGAGCGCGCGGTCGCGAACCTCGGTCACGGCGGCCAGCAGCGCCGGCGATGGGTTCTCGGGGATGCCGCCGACCAGCGCGGCGCCGTCGATCGGCTTGCCGAGCACGCGCGTGAGGTGCTCGCCGACCTCGCCGACCTGGATGGCCCGCACTTGTGGATGACTGGTTTGGCCGACGCGCACGCGACCGACCGCGAGGCGATCGAGCGCGGCCCGGACCATCTCGGTGACGCGGACCTGCTGCTCGCCGCTCATCGGCGCGAGCTTGACGTGGATCAGCGCGCCGGCGGCGTCCGAGGTCATCAGCTGGGCGACCGCGGGGTGCCCGAGCAGGTAGGTGAGCACGCGCCCGCCGCGACCGACGGTCTCGGGGATGCCGCGCCGGCCGCCGAGGGCCTCGTTGAGCAGCATCACCGGCTCGACGACGGTGCGCACGTCGACGACGCCGGGGATCAGCCGCACGCGCTCCGCCATGTCGCGGATCTCCCGCAGCAGGATCGGCTCGGCGAGCGGCTTGTGGTCGCTCTTCGTCTCGTGCGTGGCCTCGATCGCGATCTGCAGAAACGTGGAGCCGCCGAAGTGCTCATTGAAGAAGTTATTGGAGCGGATCGGCTCGCTGTCCGCGGAGAACACCGCGCTCATGTCCGTGTCCGCGCGCAGGCGACTCGTCAGGGCCGCGCCCGCGATCGCCAGCACCAGCAGCAGCCACAACGGCGGACGCCGGCGCAGCGGCATCGCTCGCTCGGTCCGCGGCCGCATCAGCCGGTCCGGCAGCGCCGACAGCAGCGCCGGCAGCACGCCGAGCGCCAGCAGCAGCAGCGCGAGCACGCCGGCCCCGGCGATCACGCCGAAGCGCTGCATCGGCACCTGCGGCATCGCGACCAGCGCAAAGAAGGCGACAGCGGTCGTCAAACCACTGAGCAACACCGGCAGCGCCAGCTCGCGCAAGGTCGCGCTCGCGCGCGCGCGGCTGGTGCCCTGCTGGCGCTGGTAGCCGGCGAGGATGTGGACCCCGAAGGCGCCGCCGAGCGCGACCATCATCACCGGCAGGGAGCTGCTGACGATCGTCAGCGGCTCGCCGAACACGCCGTGCGCGCCCATCACCAGGCCGACGCCGAGCCCGGTGAGCACGAGGTTCAGGGCCGCCGCGGTCAGGCTGCCGAGCAGCGCCGCCGAGACCAGCACCAGCACCGAGATGACGATCGGGGACAGTCGCTCGACGTCGCTGCGGCTCGCGCGGGCCGCCGCGTCCTCGACGAAGGGCGCGCCGCCGACGTGGTGCTCGCCCTGCCAGCGCGCGTCGACGAGGTCGCGGATGCCCTGCAACGTGGTGGTGCGCGGGGTCTCGCTGTCGTGGAGGATGAAGACCAGCAGCGCCGCGGCGTCGCCGTCGGCGGAGATCAGGTTGCCGACCGCGTCGGTCGAGGCGAGCACCTTCTCGCGGATCTTGGCCGGGTCGCGCAGGCTCGCCGGGACCAGGGCTGCGACCTCGAGCCCGTCCTCGGTGACCTTGGGGTCGGGCAGGTCGGTGAACGACAGCACCATGCGCACGCCCGGCAATTCGCCGATCACGCGCGACAGGTCGCGGACCTCGTCGACGGCCGCGACCGACAGCAGATCACCGTCGGTCTTGCGGATGCCGACGAGGCCGATCTCGAGCACGCCGAAGCGGCCGGCGATCTCGCGGAAGCCGAGCACCTCCGGGTGATTCGGGGGCAGGAAGGCGAGCACATCGTCGTCCTCCTGGACCGTGGCCAGGCCCGGGAGGATCCACGCGCACACCGCGACCAGCGCGGCGAGGATGACCCAGCGCGCGCGAACGACAAAATGATCACCCATGAAATTCGTTCAGACCCAGGAGTTTCGCTCAGACCCAGACGGAGGTGAGCCACGCCTTGCGCTCGGGGATGCGCCCGCGAACGACGTCGCCGAAGTGCTTCTGCAGGCGGGCGGTCAGCGGCCCGACGCCGCCGTGGCCGACGATGCGGCGGTCGACCGAGCGGACCGGGGTGATCTCCGCGCCGGTGCCACACAGGAACATCTCGTCGGAGACATACAGCTCGGTGCGACCGATCGGCCGCTCGGTCACCTTCAGGCCGAGGTCCTCGGTGGCCAGCGTGATCAGGCTGCGCCGGGTGATGCCGTCGAGGTTGTCCTCGGTGCTCGGCGGGGTGTAGAGCACGCCGTCGCGGACGATGAACACGTGCTCGGCGCTGCCCTCCGAGACCTTGCCGAAGTCGGTCAGGAAGATCGCCTCGTCGAAGCCGTTGTCGTGCGCCTCGCGCCGCGCCAGCGCGCTGTTGAGGTACAGCCCGGTCGGCTTGGTCCGCGCCGGGATCGCGTTGTCGCTGACCCGCCGCCACGACGACACGCACACGTCGATCGCGTCCTTGTCGATGTAGCGCTGCAGCGGCAGGCAGAAGATCGTCAGCAGGCTGTCCTCCTCGCGCATCACCGGCGCGAGCTTGTTCGAGTTGTTGATCAGCAGCGGCCGCACGTACACGTCGTGGTGGACCTCGTTGCGGCGCAGCAGCTCGGTGATGAGCCCGCACAGCACGCTCGGCTCGGCCGGCAGGCGCATGAACAGCACCTTCGCTGAGTGCTCCAGCCGGGCCATGTGCTCCGGGATCCGAAACACGTGAACCTGCTGGCCATCGTCCGCCAGGTAGCCGCGCACGCCGCCGAAGCAGCCCAGGCCATAGTTGACCGCACGCGCGCGCACGCTGATCGTGGCCTCGGCGTCGTCGACGAACTTGCCATCGAAGTAGGTGACCATGCGCGGCCGAGGATGCCAGAAGTGATCCGGACCTGGCCAGGGTCGCCGCACGCGGCCATCGCCACGATCCATCGCCGTGCGATCCACTGTGATCATGGCTGCACGCACAGCCGAGAGGCATCTCACGGATCCGCGCACTCGCGGCGATCGATCTCTGCGCCGCGGCAGTATTCGACCTGGTCTTTGAGACAGAACATACCTGCCAGAGGCCACCAACCGCGCCACTTGCCGGGCTCTTGCCGCACTCGGCCGGTCCGCGCCAGGTCGGCCGAGTGCGGCCTCTTGCGCGTCGTACCGCGCTCCGCTGTCGCTGTCGCCGCGCTCCGCTATCCTCGCGCGCGATGCCGGTCCTGCTCGCCGTCCTCGCCCTGGCCGCCGCGCTGCTGCGCCGCTGGTCGCGTCGGCGCGGCAGTCCATGGACGGTCGAGGCCCTGGTCCTGGTCCTGGCCAGCTTGCTCGCGCTGGTCGGTCTGCTCGCCACCTGCATGGCGGTGCTCGGCTGGTTCTCCTCGCAGGCGGTGGTGCTGGTGTTCGCGGCGGCGGCGGTACTCATCTGGCCCTGGGGACAGGTGCCGAGCGACACGCTCGAGCACGAGCCCCCGGCCGACGGCTGGCGGGTGTGGATGCTCGCGCTGGCGCTGGCCACCCTGACCCTCGCGCTGCGCTGGCCGGCGATCCCCGCGGAGCTCGGCGGTCGCGACCAGGGCACCTACGTGCTGCGGGCGCGTCACACTTTGCGCACGGGCGCCCTCGGTCTGGTCGATCCCGTGCTGGCTGCGGCCGGGCGCGCGCAGGGATCCCGGCCTGGCCCGGGGGACATCCTCGGGCTCTACCCGATCGAGTCCGGACCGGGCCGCGACGACCGCTACGAGGGCGCCTATCGCCCCGGCTTCTACCTGGCCTCGCGCACCCGCGGCGAGGTCGTGCCCCAGTTCTTGCACCTACATCCGACGCTGCTCGCGACCGCCGGTCTGGTCGTCGGCGCCGATCATATGGGCGCGCTGCTTTATCTGCAGGCGCTGCTCGCAGTGCTGGCGATGTGGGCGCTGGGCCGGCGCCTGTGGCCGCGAGGACCATGGGCGCTGCTGGCCGCCCTGCTCTACGCGCTGTCACCGATCGCCGTGTGGGTGCAGCGCACGCCGCTGACCGAGTCACTGACCGGACTGCTGCTGCTGGCCGCCGCGCTGGCCCTGGCCCGCGGTCTACGCACCGGCGAGGACATGACCGTGCACGCGGCCCTGCTGCTCGGCGCGACCGGGTGGATCCGCGGCAACGCCTGGCTGACGGCGCCGCTGGTGCTCGCCTTGCTGTGGCTGTCACCGCGGTCGGGCCCGCGCCGGCTCGCCGGACCGGCCGCGCTGTTCGGCATGCTCATGCTGAGCCTCGCTACCCACGTCGCC
The DNA here is from genome assembly GCF_013812955.1 of Nannocystis sp. Classification (GTDB taxonomy): domain Bacteria; phylum Myxococcota_A; class Polyangia; order Nannocystales; family Nannocystaceae; genus Nannocystis. The sequence continues at coordinate 10,558 of NZ_JACCSO010000197.1, forward strand.
ACCTCCTACCCGTACCTCTTCGATGAGCTGCGCCGCCAGCTCGGCGACCTCGCCCCGCTCTCGCTGCCCGCCGTCGGCCTCGCCACCGTCATCGGCGCCGCCGCGTGGCTGCTCGGCGATCGCCTGCTCCGACCCCTGCGCGGCTCGCTGCAGCTGCTGCCCGGTCTGCTCTTCATCGCCGCCTCCGTCGCCGTGCTCGTCTACGCCGGGCGCACCATGATGGGCGCTACCGACACGCACAGCCGCCTCGACCCCGCCGGCCCGCTGCTCGGCGTCCTGCTGCTGCT
>NZ_JACCSO010000329.1 GCF_013812955.1 Nannocystis sp.
CCGAGCAGCACGCCCGCGGTGTACTCGCGCCGGCGACCCGCGGAGATGCCGAGCGCCGGCTGCTCCTGCTGCCAGAGCCGGGTGACGCTGGCGTGCAGGAAGTCGTGCACGTAGCCGGCCATCTCGAGGTTGGCCTCGCTGCCCATGACCTCGAGGGCCCGCTCGTGGCGGTCGCGGCGGGCGTTGTAGACGGTGGTCCAGATGCACTCGACGAAGAAGAACTCCGCGAGGATGGCGCCGATGAGCTTCCAGTCGAGCGGCAGGGCGGCGGCGCTGCCACCCAGGCGGCGCGCGCCGTAGCCGAGCGGGGGGCCGTTCTCCGGGAGCTCGAGGTTGTAGCGCAGCAGCAGGGTGTTGGCGGCGGCCATGGCGGCCTCGGCCTCGTGACGGTTGGCGCTGGTGGCGAGGGCGAGCAGCTTTTGGACCCGGCGCAGGGTCTTGCTCTGCTCGTCGGCCTCACGCGGGCGCGGGCTGCCGCTGGCGTGGGCGTCGATGCCGAGCAGCTGGCAGGCGCGGGCGAACTGGGGCCCGTGCGGGCGCTCGTCGCCGCCGAGGACCTCGTCGACGTACTGGTGGGCCATCTCGTGCTTGAGGGTGCCGAGCACCTCGTCCCAGGCGTGGGTCCAGATGTGATGGTGCGCCAGGCTCATCAGCCTCGCCTCGCGCTCCCAGTGGCCGAGGCGCAGCTCGCCACGATCGATCTGGAGGACCGGCGGGCGCAGGCGGCCGCCGAGATGCCGGCCGTTGAAGTCCTGCCAGGCCCGGCGCAGCTCGGCCAGCCAGGCCGGGTGCAGCGTGGAGTCGAGGGTCGGGTTCATGCGCGGCGGGAGGATGGCAGAGGTCGCGCGGCGAGACAACCACGCGGGCGGGCGCTGACAACCCCGCGGGCAGACCGCTACAATGCGGCGGCGTGAGCAGCCGATCAGCGCATGAGCTCGCGCTCGCGGGTGTGGTGTCGGTCCTGGGTGCGGGCTGTCTGCCGGAGGGTGCGCCGCCGTGGCTGGTGGACCACGAGGTGGCGGCCGCGCTGCGCATCGAGGTGGCCGTGCGCGGGCCCTACAGCCCCGAGTCGCCGCGGCCGGACCGCGAGGTCGCGAGCGTGCTGCCGGGGGATGAGATCCGGGCGACGCCGTTCATCATCGGGCCCGAGGGGCCGATGGATCTCGACGCCGTGCGGCCGGCGTGGTTCTACTGCGGCGTGACCTCGTGCTTCGGCGCGGTGGTGGCCGGCGAGGCCGGGCGGCCCTGCGGGGTCGAGCCGCTGCCGGCGCAGGACACCTGCAGCATGGGGCAGGGCGCGAGCGGCGAATTGCGGCTCGGCGAGCTCACCGGCGTCTTCGAGCTGTCGGTGCGCCCGCCGGGGCTGTTCATGGTCTCGGGCACGCCCGGCGGGCCGAGCACGCAGGAGTGCCTGGCGCGGCTGGAGTCGGAGGAGGGGAAGACGCTCGAGGAGTGCCTGATGGTGATCACGCCGCTGCCGCTGGGTCCGGGGTGGCGGCTGCTGCTGCTCGCGGCCTTCCTGGGCGTGCCGGACGCGCCTCCGACGCGGGTGATCCCGCCCGAGGCGGCGAGCGCCGAGCCCGACCTGTTCCCGGCGGTGCTGCCCTTCGAGCTCGAGATCTTCGCGGTCGATGGGTCGCGGCGCACGAGCACCGCGGGGTCCGGCGCGAGCGTGGTGGTCAGGCCCGGCGAGGTGGTGCAGGTGGTCGCGCCGATCGATCCGCTCGATCAGCAATATTACCTCGATACGCTGGCGACCTCCGGCGGGCCGCTGGGCTTCGTGTCCGGCTATGAGCTGCTGTCGTCGAGCTGGTTGTTCTCCGCCGATGTCGAGTGGGCGCCGGTCGAGCCGCAGGTGATGCGCTGGACGGTCCCCGAGGCTCCGCCGGCGCAGATCTTCGGCTATTACCTGCTCAGTGATCAGCGCTCGCTGGCCTGGGGCTGGCTGCGCTTCGAGGTCGCGGCGCCATGATCGCGAGCCTGGGCGCAGCCCTGGCGCTGCTGCTGGCGCCCGGGCCCGGCGAGCCCCGCGAAGCTGTCCCTTTGGACATATGCGCCCGGCCTGGCGCTTGCGGACAGATCCAGGGCACGGTGCGCGCGGGCGGGCAGCGCACGCC